>NZ_SCND01000319.1:0-6890 GCF_005503585.1 Pseudomonas sp. 2VD | reverse complement strand
GGCTCATCGCCCGGCATCCCCGTCGAACCCGGCCTCGGTGTTCAGGTCCAGCCCGCGCTGCTTGCGCCAGGCCGCCCAGCGACGGGCCAGGCGGTCGAAGTAGAGATAGATCACCGGGGTGGTGAACAGGGTCAGGACCTGGCTCAGCAGCAGGCCACCGACCATGGTGATGCCCAGCGGCTGGCGCAGCTCGGCGCCGGCGCCGCCGGCGAGCATCAGCGGCAGCGCGCCGAGCAGCGCGGCCATGGTGGTCATCAGGATCGGCCGGAAGCGCAGCAGGCAGGCCTGGTAGATCGCCTCATGGGGCGGCTTGCCTTCGTTGCGCTCGGCGTCGAGGGCGAAGTCGATCATCATGATCGCGTTCTTCTTGACGATGCCGATCAGCAGGATGATGCCGATGATCGCCACGATGCCGATCTCCTGCCCCGCCAGCATCAGCGCCAACAGCGCGCCGACCCCGGCCGAGGGCAGGGTCGAGAGGATGGTCACCGGATGGATGAAGCTCTCGTAGAGGATGCCCAGGACGATGTACATGGTCACCACCGAGGCGAGGATCAGCAGCAGCGTGTTCGACAGCGAGGCCTCGAAGGCCAGCGCCGCGCCGCGGAAGCTGCCCTGCATGCTCAGCGGCAGCTCCAGGCTGGCCTCGACGCCACGGATCGCCTCGACCGCCTCGCCCAGGGAGTAACCCTTGGCCAGGTTGAACGACAGGGTCGCCGAGGGGAACTGGGCGATATGGTTGATCGCCAGCAGGGTATGCCGCTCCTCCACCTTCGCCAGGCTCGACAGGCGCACCTGGGTGCCGTCGCTGGACGGCACGTAGAGCTGCTCCAGGGCCTGCGGGCCGAGCTGGAACTGCGGCGCCACCTCCAGCACCACGCGGTACTGGGTGGCCTGGGTGAAGATGGTCGAGATCAGCCGCTGGCCGAAGGCGTTGTAGAGCACGCTGTCGATGTCGGAGAGCTTCACGCCGAGGCGCGAGGCGGTGTCGCGGTCGATGTTCAGGTAGGCCTGCAAGCCCTTGTCCTGCCAGTCGCTGGCGACGTCGGCGAGCTGCGGCAACTCCTGCAGCCGCGCCACCAGCTTCGGTACCCACTCGGCGAGCACGTCCGGGTCGGCGTCCTGCAAGGTGAACTGGTACTGGGTGCGGGCGACCCGGTCCTCGATGGTCAGGTCCTGCACCGGCTGCATGTACAGCTTGATCCCGGGCAGGTGGTCGAGTTCGGGCTGCAGGCGCTGGATCACTTCGCTGGCGGTGACGTCGCGCTCGCTGTGCGGCTTGAGGTTGATCAGCAGGCGGCCGGTGTTGAGGGTCGGGTTGCTGCCGTCGACGCCGATGTAGGAGGACAGGCTGGCCACCGCCGGGTCCTTCAGCACCACCTCGGCGAGGGCGCGCTGGCGCTCGGACATGGCCTGGAAGGAGATCGACTGCGGCGCTTCGGCGACGCCCTGGATCACCCCGGTGTCCTGCACCGGGAAGAAGCCCTTGGGCATGGCCAGGTAGAGCAGCGCGGTCAGCGCCAGGGTGGCGATGGCCACCAGCAGGGTCAGCGGCTGGTGCCGCAGGACCACCCGCAGGGCCTTGGCGTATTGTGCGATCAGGCCATCGATGACCCGCCCCGCGGCGCGCGCGAAGCGGCCCTGCTGGTCCTCGTCGATGTGGCGCAGCAGCTTGGCGCTGAGCATCGGCGTAAGGGTCAGGGAGACGAAGCCGGAAATCAGGATCGCCACCGCCAGGGTGATGGCGAACTCGCGGAACAGCCGCCCGGCGACGTCGCCCATGAACAGCAGCGGGATCAGCACGGCGATCAGCGAGAAGGTCAGCGAGATGATGGTGAAGCCGATCTGCTTCGAGCCCTTGAGCGCCGCTTCCAGCGGCGAGTCGCCCTGCTCCAGGTAGCGGGCGATGTTCTCCACCATGACGATCGCGTCGTCGACCACGAAGCCGGTGGCGATGGTCAGCGCCATCAGGGTCAGGTTGTTGATCGAGAAGCCGGACAGGTACATCACGCCGAAGGTGCCGATCAGCGACAGCGGCACGGCGAAGCTGGGAATCAGGGTGGCGTAGACGTTGCGCAGGAACAGGAAGGTGACCATCACCACCAGCGCCACCGCCAGCGCCAGCTCGAACTGCACGTCCTTGACCGAGGCGCGGATGGTGGTGGTGCGGTCGGTCAGCACCTGCACGTCGAGATTCCCCGGCAGGGTCGATTGCAGCTGCGGCAGCAGCGCCTTGATCCGGTCGACCACCTCGATCACGTTGGCCCCCGGCTGGCGCTGGATGTTCAGCACCACCGCCGGCAGGTTGTTGGCCCAGGCGGCCAGGCGCACGTTCTCGGCGTCGTCCTCGACGCTGGCGACGTCGCGGATGCGCAGCGGCGAGCCGTTCTTGTAGGCGATGATCAGGTCGCGGTAGGCGTCGGCCGAGCGCAACTGGTCGTTGGCGTCCAGGGTCGAGGCACGGGTCGGGCCGTCGAAGCTGCCCTTGGGGCCATTGAGGTTGTTGCTGGTCACCGTGCTGCGCAGGTCCTCCAGGCTCAGCCCGGCCGCCGCCAGCGCCGTCGGGTTGGCGCGCACCCGCACCGCCGGGCGCTGGCCGCCGCTGATGCTGACCAGGCCGACCCCGGAGATCTGCGAGATCTTCTGTGCCAGGCGGGTATCCACCAGGTCCTGGATCTGCGGCAGCGGCATGCCGTCGGACATCACCGCCAGGGTCAGGATCGGTGCGTCCGCCGGGTTCACCTTGCTGAACACCGGCTGGTTCGGCAGGTCGTTGGGCAGCAGGCTCTGCGCGGCGTTGATCGCCGCCTGGACTTCCTGCTCGGCGACATCGAGGTTGCTCTGCAGGCTGAATTGCAGGGTGATCACCGAGGCGCCGCCGGAACTGCTGGAAGACATCTCGTTGAGCCCCGGAATCTGCCCGAGCTGGTTCTCCAGCGGCGCGGTGATCGACGAGGTCATGATCTCCGGGCTGGCACCGGGGTACAGGGTGACCACCTGGATGGTCGGGTAGTCCACTTCCGGCAACGCCGAGATCGGCAGGAAGCGGTAGGCGATCAGGCCCGAGAGCAGGATCGCCACCATCAGCAGGGTGGTCGCGACCGGCCGCAGGATGAACGGGCGGGACGGGTTCATTCAGCGCTCCCGCTACCCACCGAGTCGCCCTGGAGGCCGCTGGGGCGGCCAGTCTGCGGTTTCTGCGGCTCGCCCTCGAGGACCTGCGGGGAGGCCTCGGCGACACGCACTTCCATACCGTCGCGCAGGCGGTCGGTGCCTTCCACCACCACCTGCTCGCCGGCCTTCAGGCCGCTTTCCACCACCACCCGCTCGTTCTCGCTGGTGCCGATGGCGACGCTGCGCTGGCTGACCTTGTTGTCGGCGCCGACCACGTACACATAGATACCGTTGGTGCCGCGCTGCACGGCGTTGGCCGGAATGGTCAGCACGCCCTTCAGGGTCTGCGCCAACAGGCGCACGTTGACGAACTGGTTGGGGAACAGCTTGCCGTCGGCGTTCTCGAAGCGTGCCTTGAGCTTGACCGTGCCGGTGGTGGTGTCGATCTGGTTGTCCAGGGTGGTCAGGGTGCCTTCGGCGAGAACCTTGTCCTGGTTGCGGTCCAGCGCGGTGACCGCCAGCTTGCCGGGGCCGTTCATCTGCTCGACGACGGTGCCGATCTGCTGCTGCGGCAGGCTGAACACCACCGAGATCGGCTTGACCTGGGTGATCACCACCAGCGGCGTGGTATCGCCGCTGGTGACCAGGTTGCCGATGTCCACCTGGCGCAGGCCGAGGCGTCCGGAAATCGGTGCGCGGACCTCGGTGAAGGTCAGGTTGAGGCGGGCGTCGTCGACCTGGCCCTGGTTGGTACGGATGGTGCCCTGCAACTGGCGGACCTGGGCTTCCTGGGTATCCAGGGTCTGCTTGGCGATCGAGTCCTCGGCGTACAGCCCCTTGTAGCGCTGCAGGTCGATCTCGGCGTTCTTCAGTTGCGCCTGGTTCTGCATCAGCGTGCCCTCGGCCTGGGCCAGCGCCGCCTTGTAGGTACGCGGGTCGACCACCGCCAGCAGGTCGCCGGCCTTGACCTCCTGCCCCTCCTGGAACAGCACCTTGACCAGCTCGCCGTTGACCCGCGGCTTGACGTTCACCGTGTTGAAGGCGGTGACGGTGCCAAGCGCGTTGAAATGCAGCGCCAGGTCGCCCTGCTCCACCCTGGCCACGCCGACAGTGAGCGCGTTGGCCTTGGGCAGCGCGGCGCCCGGCTTGCCGCCGCGACCGGGTCGCCCGTCGGAGGACGGTGCCGAGGCGGGCGCCGCCAGCCACATCACCAGGCCGATCACGGCGGCGAAGGCCAGGGCGGTGATCAGCCACGGGCGCAGGGTACGGAACTTGGATTTACCGGTCGTTGGAGTCATGGTTCTTCTTCAGGCTTAGAACGGAGGCGCTTTTTCCAGGCTGCACGATAAGCATTGCGGGGGCCCAGGCAAAGCCTCTTTACCCGCTATTTACCCTTGCTTTACCGATAGTTAGGCATTCCGCCCGCATGCTTCGGCGAGCCACCCGCAGCCTGGCACCAGGCTATGACAACAAACGGCTTGCTCCGTTACGGGCGAAGGCTTGAAATAGAGCGTCCTGCACTCGCCCACTCCGCAATCGGCCAGGGACGCACAGATGATCGACCCGTTGAAACACCGCTTCGCGGCGCTCCGCAGCCGCGCCGAATTCCACTCCTTGCGCTACGTCCAGCGTAGCGGCGAGTACCTCTCGGTGCGCCGCAACGTCAGCGAACCGCCGCACTTCAGCCAGGACCGCGGCGCCATGCTCTGCGTACGGCTGAACGGCGTGGAAGCCTACGCCGCCACCAACGATCTCTCCGCGGCCGGCCTGCAGGCCGCCCTGGAGCAGGCCGAGCGGCAAGCCGAGCGGATCGCCCGGCACGCCCTGTTCGACGTCCGCGGATTGCCGCCGGCAAGCGGCCGCTCGCAGTATCGCTCGCCGAACCAGGACGCCCCTTTCCCCTCCATCGCCGAGTGCTACGAACTGCTCGCCGAGGAGTCCGCCAAGGTGCCGCGCGACGAGCGCCTGGTGAACTGGAGCGTATTCCTCGAAGTCAGCCGCCAGGAACAGCTCTACCTGAACAGCGCCGGCGCCGAGCAATACCACGAGCAGCGCTTCGTCTATCCCGGCGCCAGCGTCACCGCCTACGACGGCCATGACAGCCAGACCCGCAGTTTCGGCGGCCACCATGCCGGCCAGCAGGGCGGCGCCGAAGTGATCGAGCGCCTCGGCCTGGTCGGCGCCGCGCCGCGCATCGCCGACCAGGCCCTGCAACTGCTGGCGGCGCCGAACACCCCGAGCGGCCGTTGCGACCTGCTGCTGATGCCGGACCAGATGATCCTGCAGATCCACGAGTCGATCGGCCACCCGCTGGAGCTGGATCGCATCCTCGGCGACGAGCGCAACTACGCCGGTACCAGCTTCATCAAGACCGAGGACTTCGGTCGCTACCAGTACGGCTCCAGCCTGCTCAACGTCAGCTTCGACCCGGAAATCCCCGAGGAACTGGCCAGCTACCACCAGGACGACGACGGCAGCCCCGCGCGCAAGGAATACCTGATCCGCGAAGGCCGCCTGCTGCGCCCGCTCGGCGGCGCCCTGTCGCAACACCGCAGCGGCCTGGAGGGCGTCGCCAACAGCCGCGCCAGCAGTTGGAACCGCGCGCCCATCGACCGCATGGCCAATCTCAACCTGGAGCCCGGCGACAAGAGCTTCGCCCAACTGGTGGGCGGTATCGAGCGCGGGGTGCTGATGTCCTACAACCGCTCCTGGTCGATCGACGACGCACGCAACAAGTTCCAGTTCGGCTGCGAATGGGGCCAGTTGATCGAGGACGGCGAACTCAAGGGCGTGGTGAAGAACCCCAACTACCGGGGCGTCTCCGCGCAGTTCTGGCGCAACCTCAGCGCGGTGGGCGACGCCGGCACCTTCGAGGTGCTCGGCACCCCCTACTGCGGCAAGGGCGAGCCGAACCAGGTGATCCGTGTCGGCCACGCCTCGCCGGCCTGCGTATTCAGCGATGTGGACGTATTCGGGGGAGACGCCTGATGCACCAGAGACAGCATTTCGAAGCCCTCGCCGAGGACCTGCGCCGGCATCTGGCCGAGGGCGAGGACTTCACCCTCTGGTACAGCGCCGAGGACTCCGAGTTCATCCGCTTCAACCGGGCGCGGGTGCGCCAGGCCGGCCGGGTGCGCCAGGCCAGCGCGCTGCTCCGGCTGATCCGCGACGAACGCCAGGCGAGCCTCGACCTGACGCTCTCCGGCGCGCCGGAAGAAGACCGCCAGCGTCTGGCCGAAGGCCTTCGGCAACTGCGCCAGAGCCTGGCCTGGATTCCCGCCGATCCCTATCTGCTGCTCGACACCACGGCCTGGCAGCGAGAGAACCAGGACCTCGGCGCAGCGCCCGACAGCGGCGCGCTGCTGGCCAGCCTCGAACGCCAGGCGCGCGACCTCGACCTGGTCGGCATCTATGCCGCCGGACCGCTGTTCCGTGGCTTCGCCAACTCCTGGGGCGCCTTCGGCTGGCATGCCGGCAGCAGCTTCAACTTCGACTGGAGCCTGTTCCACGGCAACGGCCAGGCGGTGAAGGCCGACTACGCCGGCCAGCGCTGGGACGACGAAGCCTTCGCCCGGCGCTTCGAACAGGCCCGGGAGCAGCTCGGCCACCTGGGCAAGCCGCTGCGCCAGTTGCGCCCCGGCGACTACCGCGCCTACCTGGCGCCGGCGGCGCTCGAAGAAGTCATGCAGATGCTCTGCTGGGGCGGTTTCTCCGCGCGCGCCCTGGCTACCGGCGAAAGCCCCCTGCAACGCCTGCAGAACGGCGACGCCCTGCTC
>NZ_SCND01000318.1:0-6906 GCF_005503585.1 Pseudomonas sp. 2VD | reverse complement strand
CCGCACAAGGGCGGCCCGCTGTCCCAGGGCCTGATCTACGGCAAGCGAGTGGCCTGTCCGTTGCACAACTGGCAGATCGAACTGGAGAGCGGCGAAGCCGTGGCCCCGGACCAGGGCTGCGCCCATCGCCACCCGGTGCGGGTGGAGAACGGACGGGTGCTGCTCGGCCTGGACAGCGTGGCGCTGTGCGCCTGATCTCTCGCCGATAACAGGAGCCGAGCATGTCGACAGATTCCCCGCTGCGCACCACCGCTTCGACCTGCTGCTACTGCGGCGTGGGTTGTGGCGTCCTGATCGAACACGACGGCGAACGCATCCTCGGCGTGCAAGGCGACCCGCGGCACCCGGCCAACTTCGGCAGACTCTGCAGCAAAGGCGCCAGCCTGCACCTGACCGGCGACCTCCAGGCCCGCGCGCTGTACCCCCAACTGCGCCTCGGCAAGCAAATGGCGCGGGCTCGCAGCGACTGGGAGAGTGCCCTGGAACATGCCGCCGGGCGTTTCGCCGAGACCATTCGCGAACACGGGCCGGACAGCGTGGCCTTCTATATCTCCGGCCAGTTGCTGACCGAGGACTACTACGCCTTCAACAAGCTGGCGCGGGCCCTGGTCGGCACCAACAACATCGACAGCAATTCGCGCCTGTGCATGTCCTCGGCGGTGGTCGGCTACAAGCGCAGCCTGGGCGCCGACGCACCGCCCTGCAGCTACGAAGACCTCGACTGCGCCGATTGCGTGCTGATCGCCGGCAGCAACATGGCCTTCGCCCACCCGGTCCTGTTCCGTCGCCTGGAAGCCGCCAAGGCCGCTCGGCCGGAGATGCGCATCGTGGTGATCGACCCGCGGCGCACCGACACCTGCGAGCTGGCCGACCTGCACCTGGCGCTGCTGCCCGGCACCGACGTCGCACTGTTCCACGGCATCCTGCATATCCTGCTCTGGGAGGACTGGATCGACCGTTCGTTCATCGCCGAGCATACCGAAGGTTTCGCCGACCTGAAGGAACTGGTGCGCGACTACACCCCGGCCGCCGTCGCCGACATCTGCGGCATCGACCGCGCCGACCTGCAGCGCTGCGCCGAATGGATCGGCCGTTCGCCGCGCTTCCTTTCGCTCTGGTGCATGGGGCTCAACCAGTCCAGCGCCGGCAGCGCCAAGAACAGCGCACTGATCAACCTGCACCTGGCCACCGGCAAGATCGGCCGCGCCGGATGCGGGCCGTTTTCCCTCACTGGCCAGCCGAACGCCATGGGCGGTCGCGAGACCGGCAGCCTGGCCAACCTGCTACCCGGCCACCGCGAAGCCGCCGATCCCGGCCATCGCGCCGAGGTGGCGCACTACTGGGGCGTGGAACAGTTGCCCACGTCCCCCGGCCTCAGCGCCATCGAGCTGTTCGATGCGGTCCACGACGGCCGGATCAAGGCGCTCTGGATCGCCTGTACCAACCCCGCGCAATCGCTGCCGGACCAGCGCAAGATCCACGAGGCCCTTGCCCGCTGTCCCTTCGTGGTGGTCCAGGAAGCCTTCGCCGGCACGGAAACCTGCCAATACGCCGACCTTTTGCTTCCAGCCGCATCCTGGGGAGAAAAGGAAGGCTCCGTGACCAATTCGGAACGGCGGGTCAGTCATGTCCGTCGGGCCGTTCCGCCCCCCGGGGAAGCACGCCAGGACTGGAACATCGTCTGCGACTTCGCGCGCCGCCTGGAAGGGCACCTGCGGCCCGCTAAACCCGGCCTGTTCGCCTTTGCCGACAGCCGCAGCCTGTTCGACGAATACAAGCTGCTTACCGCCGGCCGCGACCTCGATCTTTCCGGCCTCAGCTACGCACTGCTCGACCGCCTGGGGCCGCAGCAATGGCCATTTCCCACTGGCGCGGAGCAAGGCACCGCACGGCTCTATGCAGACGGCCGCTTCCCTACCGCCTCGGGACGCGCGCAACTGGTCGCCGAACCCTACCGCGCCGCCCAGGAAAAACGTGACGCGCGCTACCCGCTGACCCTCAATACCGGACGCTTGCGCGACCAGTGGCACGGCATGAGCCGGACCGGCACCTGCGCACGCCTGTTCGGCCATGAAGAGGAGGCCCTGGTGCACCTGCATCCCGAGGAACTGCGCCGCCGCCAACTGCAGGACGGGCAGCTCGTGCGCCTGAAGAGCCGGCGTGGCGCCCTGATCCTGCCAGTGAGTGCAGACGACTCGGTGCGCCCCGGCCAGGCCTTCCTGCCGATGCACTGGGGCGATCGCTTCCTCAAGGGCCTGGGCTGCAATGTCCTGACCCTGCCGGCGTTCGACCCCCTGTCGAAACAACCCGAACTCAAGCACGCCGGGGTTCAGGTCGAATCCGTCGAACTGTCCTGGCGCCTGTTCGCGCTGGTGGAAACCGATATCCAAGCGCGTTTCGAGGCCCTCCGTGCGCTGTGCGAAGTCTTCGACCACGCCAGCTTCAGTCTCGCCGGACGCGAGCGCCCCGCCCTGCTGGTCAGCGCCGCACACCATGAGGCACCTGGCGCAGACCTGCTGGAGCGGATAGATCGCCAACTCGAATTGCTCGACGGGCCGATCCTCGCCTACGACGACCCACGGCGCGCCATCGGCAAGCGCGTGCGCCTCGAAGACGGGCGCATCGTCGCCGTCCGGCTCGCCGGCGAAACCCTCGCCCGCGACTGGTTGAAAGAACTCTGGCTTACCGGCCGGGCCGATAGCGAGCTACGCCGCTGGCTGCTCGCCCCACTCGGCGCGGCACCGGGACGACCCAGCCAGGGTGCGGGCGGCAAGACCCTGTGCAGTTGCCAGAACGTCAGCCAGCAAACGGTGCTCGGCGGCATCGCCCGCGGATTGGACCTGGACGGATTGAAGCGCGAGTTCGGCTGCGGCACCGGCTGCGGCTCCTGCGTACCGGAAATCAAGAGACTGCTGGCGGCCCCCCGGCCCATGGCGGCGAATGCCTGAGGAGAACGACGATGAGCGGTAAGGTCTGGCTGGTGGGTGCGGGTCCCGGCGATCCGGAACTGTTGACCCTGAAGGCAGTTCGCGCCCTGCAGGACGCGGATGTGGTGATGGTCGACGATCTGGTCAACCCGAGCATACTGGAGCACTGTCCGTCCGCCCGGCTGGTCCGGGTCGGCAAACGCGGCGGCTGCCGCTCCACACCGCAGGACTTCATCCAGCGCCTGATGCTGCGGCATGCCCGCCAGGGACGCAGCGTGGTGCGCCTGAAAGGCGGCGATCCATGCATCTTCGGCCGCGCCGGCGAAGAAGCCGAATGGCTGGCCCGGCACGGGATAGACAGCGAGATAGTGAACGGCATCACCGCCGGGCTGGCTGGCGCCACTGCCTGCGGCATACCGCTGACCTACCGCGGCATCAGCCGCGGCGTGACCCTGGTGACCGCGCATACCCAGGACGACAGCCCGCTGGCCTGGGAAGCCCTGGCACGCAGCGGTACCACGCTGGTGGTCTACATGGGCGTCGCCCGACTCGCGGAGATCCAGGCCGGGCTGCTGGCTGGAGGCATGGCCGAGGATACGCCGCTGGCGATGATCGAGAACGCCACACTGGGCAACCAGCGCGAATGCCGCAGCAACCTCGGCGAGCTACTGCGGGACGCCGGACGTTTCGCCTTGAAAAGCCCGGCGATCCTGGTGATCGGCGAAGTAACCCGCGACATCGTGTCGCAACCGATTTCCCTGAGCGCCTGACGAGCGGTCTTTTTCCAGGCAAAGAAAAACCCGGCCTGAGCCGGGTTTTTCCTTAGAGGCTCAGCCGATTACTTGGCTTCAGCTTCTACTTCGGCTTCAACGCGACGGTTGATAGCGCGGCCTTCAGCGGTGGCGTTGTCGGCAACCGGGCGGGACTCGCCGTAACCAACAGCGTTCACGCGACCACCTTCTACACCGTACTCGTTGACCAGTACGTCACGAACGGCGTTGGCACGACGCTCGGACAGCTTCTGGTTGTAAGCGTCGGTGCCGACGGAGTCGGTGTGACCTTCAACGGTGGTGGAAGTGGACGGGTACTGCTTCATGAAGTCAGCCAGGTTCTTGATGTCAGCGTAGCTGTTCTCTTTGACCTTGGACTTGTCGAAGTCGAACTTCACGTCCAGCTGTACGCGTACGACTTCGGCGACAGCCGGGCAGCCGTTGGCGTCAACGGTGACGTTGGCCGGGGTATCCGGGCACTTGTCGACGTTGTCGCAAACGCCGTCGTTGTCGGAGTCGGAGCAAACGTCGGCAACCGGTTCCGGAGCCGGAGCGGCTTTCGAACCACCGAAGTTGAAGCCGACGCCCAGGCCAGCCATCCACTCGCCCTGGTGACCGTTGTCACGCTTCTCCAGACCATACTGGCCGTCGAGGCTGGCCTTGGCGAAGAAGTTCTCGGTGAAGTAGTACTTCAGACCAGCGCCGATGTTGGCCATGGTCATCTGCTGACGGCCTTGGCTGTCGCTGTTGATGTTGGTGATGTTCTGGTGAGCCAGACCAGCCGACACGTACGGACGCAGACCTACGCCCGGGGTACCGAAGTGGTAGATGGCGTCCAGAGAGGTCAGGTTGCCGTGGACCTTCTTGTTGCCGGTTTCGTAGGTGCCACGAACGTCATGGTACTCACCGTAGGACAGCGCCAGCTCGACGTCGTCGGTCAGGAAGTAACCGATCGAGCCGCCGTATAGGTCCGCGTTCTTCATGTTGCGAACGCTGTCGGTGAAGTAGCGCTTGCCGAAGGCTTCGATCTCTACCGAGTTCTGGCCCTGGGCAAAGGCGTTCATTGCCGAAGCGGCAACCAGCGAGCCGATGACAACGCCTAAGGTGTTCTTCAGTTTCATCCGTTAAATCCCCATCTTGATGGTCAGTTAGTTGTCCAACAATCAGCCGCACAACTTGGGTGGCAAGTTTATCAGAACTTCCCGCATAGAGAGACAATATTTACCCAACTATGTTTCGGTCGCATCTGAAAACTTTTCGCGCAGGCGGTCCAGTGCCCGCTTGTAGCGCATTTTCGTCGCACTCAGACCCATGTGCATGATATCCGCTATCTCCTGAAACTCCAGTTCCGCGACGAAGCGAAGAACCAGAATCTCCCGATCTATCGGATTGACATGGACGAGCCAACGATCCAATCCGCCCCGCTCCTCAACCTTCGGCGACTTCTCCTCGGAAGCCTCCTCCAGCGGGTCGAGGCTGAGCGCATCCATCAATCGGCGCTTGCGGCGCTCCTTGCGGTACTGCGTGATGCACTCGTTGTACGTGATGCTATATAGCCACGTTTTGAACTTCGACTTGCCCTCAAAGTTCTTCAACCCGTACAAAACTTTCAGCATCACCTCCTGGCACACGTCGTCCGCGTCGCGGTCGTTGCCCAGGTAGCGGGCACAGACGTTGAACAGCGTGCGCTGGTAACGCCGCATCAATTCTTCATAGGCGCGCGTCACGTGGAACAGCTCCGAGTGCGCACGCTCGACCAGCTCTTCATCGGAAAGCTGGCGTGGGTCATACCGCTGTGACAGGGGGTGAGGCTTATTCAAGTGAGATCAGGCCAGTCATATCGTAAGCCGGGCCGCCCTGCAGAGCAGCCACGTCCATTATCTCTCCCGGATCAGCGGCTGGTAACTCGCTGATCGAGCAGTAGACGGTTGGCCAGCGACACAAGCTCTCCCTCTTCCGTCAGCAGGATGGTCTTGACCGTACCTATCTCTTCAATAGTGCCTTCAACGTCACCCACTTTCACCTGTTGTCCGACCTGATACAGCTCGCGGACGTAGATTCCTGCAATGATCTGCCCGGCGACCTCGCGGCTGCCCAGGCCCAGGGCCAGCGCAGCGGCCAGGCCGACGGTGATCAGGACGATGGCGATGATGTAGTTGAGCAGGTCGGTCTTGACCTCGAGCTGCCCCACCGCCACCGAGATGCTGATGATGATGACCAGCCACTGGGCGATCCGCCCCAGGCCGTTCGCGTATTCGAGGCCGACGCCGTCCGCCGCGCCGCGCACGACGCTGTTCACCAGTTGCGCCAGGAGCACGCCGACGATCAGCACCAGGGCCGCGCCGAACACCTTGGGCAGGTACAGGGCGAGGACGTCCAGCGTGGCGGATACCCGCTGCAGGCCGAGCGACTCGGCGGCGGATACGAGGAAGACGAGCAGCACGAACCAGTAGACGATCTTGCCGACCAGCGTCGAGACCGGAACCTGGATGCCGACCCGGGCCAGCAGCTTGGTCAGGCCGGTGCCACCCATCAGCCGGTCCAGGCCCAGCTTGGCCAGCAGCTTGGAAAGCAGCGCATCGAGCAGCTTGGCGATGACGAAGCCGAGCAGAACGACCACCAGGGCGCCGAGCAGGTTGGGAATGAAGCCTGCCAGCTTGCCCCACAGGGTGTTCATCGCGGTCAGCAAGCTCTGGGTCCAGATATCGAATTGCATGTTCACTCAGCCTTGTCAGCAGAAGATGCGTTTTTCGCGGAAATACGGGAAACCGGCGCCAGATGCGGCGAACCGTTGTTGATGCCGATCATCAGCGCCTGCAGCCAGTGCCCCATGAGGCTGAACAGGTCACCGGCGCCAACCTGGCGATTGGCGGTCTTCAGCACCCGTCCCAGACGCGCGTCGTCGTCCGGCTGGGGAGCCGAAGCCTTGAGCAGGTCCCGCAGGGACTCTTCGAACGGATCGTGCATGCACACCTCATGTCTGTACGAGGGAGTGACGCCCTCTCCTCACCCCAGGTCACGTCAGAGCCAGCGCAGCCGACGAAATACCCACCACTGGAAGGTGACGACCCCGCCGATCAGCAGGCAGGCCAGCCAGAACCCATGCGGTGCATCCGCCCCCGGAATGCCGCCGACATTGATTCCCAGCAGGCCGGTGACGAAGCTCATCGGCAGGAAAAAGCCGGTGATTATACCAAGGAGATACATGG
>NZ_SCND01000317.1:0-6919 GCF_005503585.1 Pseudomonas sp. 2VD | reverse complement strand
CAACGTGGTCGGCCTGCGTCGCGACCACGAAGCGCTCACCGACGGCATGCTGGAAGAGAAGCTGCGCCTTGGCGATACCCTGCTGGTGATCGGCGCCTGGAAGGCGATCCGCCAGTTGCAGGGACGCAACCGCGATTTCCTGGTGCTCAGCCTGCCGGCGGAGATCGACGAGGTGGCGCCGGCCCTGAGCAAGGCGCCGCACGCCCTGCTCAGCCTGGCCGTGATGGTGGCGCTGATGGTCAGCGGGGTGGTGCCCAACGTGGTCGCGGCACTGGTCGGCTGCCTGTTGATGGGCCTGTTCCGTTGCATCGACATGGACGGCGCCTACCGCGCCATCCATTGGCAAAGCCTGGTCCTGATCGTCGGCATGCTGCCCTTCGCCCTGGCCCTGCAGAAGACCGGCGGTATCGACCTGGTGGTCTCGCTGCTGGTCGACGCCCTCGGCGACGCCGGCCCGCGCGTGCTGCTGGCCAGCCTGTTCCTGCTCACCGCGGCCATCGGCCTGTTCATCTCCAACACCGCTACCGCGGTGCTGATGGCGCCGATCGCCATCGCCACCGCCAACCAGATCGGCGCCTCGCCCTACCCCTTCGCCATGGTGGTGGCGGTGGCGGCCTCGGCAGCCTTCATGACGCCGATTTCCTCGCCGGTGAACACCCTGGTGCTGGGCCCCGGCCAATACCGCTTCGGCGACTTCGTCCGGATCGGCGTGCCATTTACCCTGCTGGTGATGTTCGTCTGCGTGCTGGTGATTCCGTGGCTGTTTCCATTGTGACCGGGCCAGGAGCGCGCCGCTCGGCAGAAACACTGGCCAGCCTCCGGCGGATGTGAATAATGCCCGCCTCGCCGTCACGGAAACCGAGAACATGCCCCGCCCGACCAGCCCGCATCCCGACGCCGAGCGCAAGAGCGCCAGCCCGCTGCACCCGCGCAATCGCCACCTGGGACGCTACGACTTTCCGCGCCTGATCGCCGGCAGCCCGGAACTGGAGCGCTTCGTCATCCTCAATCCGTACGGCAGGCAGAGCATCGACTTCGCTGATCCGGCGGCGGTGAAAGCCTTCAACCGCGCGCTGCTGCAACAGTTCTACGACGTACGCGAGTGGGATATACCCGATGGCTACCTGTGCCCGCCCATTCCCGGTCGCGCCGACTACCTGCACTACCTGGCCGACCTGCTCGGCGCCAGCCACGATGGCCTGATTCCACGCGGTCCCAGCCTGCGTGCGCTGGACGTCGGAACCGGAGCCAACTGCATCTACCCCCTGCTCGGCCACCACGAATACGGCTGGCGCTTCGTCGGCGCCGACATCGACCCGCAATCGCTGGCCTCGGCCGCTGCGATCCTCGCCGCCAACCCACGCTTCGCCGCTGCCATCGAGTTGCGCCGGCAGCCTGATCGCAGGCAGATATTCCAGGGCCTGATCGGCGTCGATGAGCGCTTCGACATGACCCTCTGCAACCCGCCCTTCCACGCCTCGCTGGACGAAGCCACGCGCGGCAGCCGGCGCAAGTGGAAGAACCTCGGCAAGCTCGACCCGACCCGTACCCTGCCGCTACTGAACTTTGGCGGCCAGGGCGCCGAGCTGTACTGCGAGGGCGGCGAAGTGGCCTTCCTGGCCAGCATGGCCGAGGAAAGCCGGGCGTTCGCCACGCAGGTGTTCTGGTTCACCACCCTGGTGTCCAAGGCGAGCAACCTGCCGAACCTCCAGGAGCGCCTGAAGACGCTGGGCGCCAGCGATATCCGCGTGGTGGACATGGCCCAGGGACAGAAGCAGAGCCGCTTCGTCGCCTGGACCTACCTCGACAAGAAGCAGCGCCGGGCCTGGCGCAAGGAGCGCTGGACAGCAGCCCTCCTGGAACCACTGGACGAATAGCCAGCACGCCTCGCCACCCGGCTCCGCTGCCGAGCCCAAAAACGGACACCCCATCGCCTATCAGGATCGGCCACCGTTTTTCCACTGGAATCGGCAGCGGCAAAACCTAAAAAAAGAGAACCCCGATTAACAGTTTCTCCGGGCTGGCACTGCTCTAATGGCTGCCTCCAGTGACTCGGAACACGCCATGAATCCACTCTACCGCGCCGCCATCCACCAGCTTTTTCTCGCTCTCGATCTCCCGACGCCCAATGACGAGGAGAGCGTACTCAGCCTGCAGGTGGGCCCGCATCTCTGCCATCTGGCAGAACATCCGACCGATCACCTGTTGATGTTCACCCGCCTGGAAGGACAAGGAGACGCTACGGCCAGCGAGCAGAACCTGTTCAGCCAGGACCCTTGCAAGCCGATCCTGGGCCGCGACCCCGAAAGCGGCGAACGGCTGCTCTGGAACCGCCAGCCCTTGCAGTTGCTGGACAGGGCCCAGATCCACCATCAACTCGAACAACTGGTCGCCGCCGCCGAAGAGCTGCGCTGAGCCCAGTCGGGCGAAAGGAGCCGATGCCGCAGGTTCTGCTTTCCTCGAAGAACCCCGGGGCTGAACTCCAGTGACCATGCCGAGCCAGCCGGAGCACCTGTCCTCGAGGCAGCCGGCTGCCACTGCCCGGGGGCAGTTCCAGCTGCGTCAGCCCATGCAGCGCGTGCGAACAGAGGGGAGCCGAGGGACCGGGTGGCAGGAGCGAGATGCGACTTCGCGCTATCGACGGGCGTCCGGCTCGCTCCACCGTCGCCGTCCTCGCGCCCTGCTCCCTCGTACCGGCAGTCCCCGTCAGCTCCAGCGGACGTTGAGCACGAAGAAGTTCGCCAGCACCCAGACCACCAGCAGCAGGTGGGTCAGTTGCAATCCCTCCTGGCGGATCCAGTAGCCGAACCAGAGCCCGCCCAGCAGCATGCCGAAGAGGAAGCCGAGGGCCGCGCTCAGGGCCAGGTTGAGCCAGGGCCGGGCCGTCTCCAGGCCGGCGCCGAACAGCAGTTCGTAACAGCCGGCCCAGGCCGTGACGACGGCAGCGACCTGCAGCGCGACGATGATCGACAAGGCCAGGCGGTGCATGAGCGGCGAGCGCACCGCCCGCGCCAGCAAGGGCATGTCGATCGCGGGCGGCTGGGCCAGGGGAGCCATCGACATGGTCACGCCGATCGCCCCCACCGAGCTGGCGAAGGCCTGCAGGTTGTTGATCAGGGCGAGGCTCAGCCACAGGGCGAAGCCGAGGCAGCAGGTGAGCTGGAAGATCATCAATGAAGTCTGGGTGTCCATTCCGGGTCCTTTGCAGAGTACGGGCGGTCGTCGCTCGGCGCCCTTCCGGCGCCAACGAGCGCAGGGCCTGCGCTGATCGGGAGGAACGGCGGGAACGCCGGATGGCACTCTAGGACCTGAACCCAACTTGAGGTCAACAGCGACGGCAGGTCTCCGTCGTCCCGGATTGACAAATCGGAAATTCCCGATATCCTCGCCGCCATGGACCTGCTCGAAACATTCAAAGCCCTGTCGAACCGGACACGCCTGGAAATCCTGAAAGGCCTGAAGGACCCGGCGAAGAACTTTCCTCCGCAGGACGAGGGCGACGTCGACACCGTGGGCGTCTGCGTCAGCAGTATCCAGGAGGGCGTCGGCCTGTCGCAGTCGACCGTGTCCGATTACCTGGCGATCCTGCAACGGGCGGGCCTGGTCGAAGTCAGGCGGATCGGCCAATGGACCTACTACAAGCGCAACGAAGCGAATATCCGTGCCCTCGTCGAGCTGATCGGCGCGGAACTGTAGTTCTTTCTACGCCACAATATATCGAAAATTCCCGATATCCCTTTTTACCGAAACGAGGATATGCAATGAAAGCGTTGATACTCAAGGCGTTTGGCGGTCCGGAATCCTTCGAGCTGCGCGAGGTGCCCAAACCGGTGCCGCAGGCGGGACAGGTATTGGTGCGGGTCCATGCGACCTCGATCAATCCGCTGGACTACCAGGTCCGTCGCGGCGACTACCCCGACCTGGTAGCGCTTCCGGCCATCACCGGGCATGACGTGTCCGGCGTCGTCGAAGCGGTAGGGCCGGGAGTGACCGCCGTCGCACCGGGAGACGAGGTCTGGTACACCCCGCAGATCTTCGAAGGCCAGGGCAGCTATGCCGAGTACCACCTGGCAGCGGAAGGCATCATCGGCAGGAAGCCCGCCGCGCTGAGCCACCTGGAGGCGGCGAGCCTCAGCCTGGTCGGCGGCACGGCCTGGGAAGCGCTGGTCGCACGCGCGGCGCTGAGGGTCGGCGAAAGCATCCTAGTGCACGGCGGCGCCGGCGGCGTCGGGCATGTCGCGATCCAGTTGGCGAAGGCCATGGGAGCCCGGGTCTTCACCACAGTGCGCGAGGTCAACTTCGAGTTCGCCCGCCAGATGGGCGCCGATGTGCTCATCGACTACCAGAAGCAGGACTACGTCGAGGCCATCCTGCGGGAAACCGGAGGCCGCGGCGTCGACGTGGTGTTCGACAGCATCGGCGGCGACACCCTGTCGCGCAGCCCCGAGGTGCTCGCGCAGCTCGGCCGCGTGGTCAGCATCGTCGACCTCGCCCAGCCGCAGAACCTCCTCCAGGCCTGGGGCCGGAACGCGAGCTATCACTTCGTCTTCACCCGGCAGAACCGCGGCAAGCTCGACGAGTTGAGCGCCCTGGTCGAGCGCGGCCGGTTGCGCCCGCATGTCGGCGCCGTCTATTCGCTTGCCGACATCCCCCTCGCCCACGCCCGCCTGGAGAGTCGCGACAATGGCATCCGGGGAAAAATCGCGATCGCGGTCGAGCCGTCGGTCGATCCCGCACAGGCGTTCGCCCGCTGACGCCACGGCGCGGAACGGGCCCCGATCGCGGCCCGCCCCGGCATGTGCCCGGTACCGACCCGCAGCGCCCAGATCGGGGCGGCCAGCCGACGAACCGGGGCCTGGCGCAGGCGGAAACGAGCCGTTCGAGGGGCGCCAGCCTGGCCCCTCGCGGGCTCAGACCGGCGGCGTCTCGAGGAACACCGGCAACCCCTCCGCATAATCCGAATAGCTTGCCAGTTCCGGGTATTCGCTGGCGGCGACCCGCTCCGCGACCACCAGTTGGCTGAAGCGCCAGGCCACTGCAACAGTCACCCCGACCAGCTCGATGCCACCGTCGCGTGCCAGCGTCTCCTGGCGCAGCGCTGCCTCCAGCCAGTCGTAGGCCGCCAGTAACTGCCCCTCCACCCGCTCCAGCCAGGGGCCATGGCGGCGTTCCTCGGGACGCAGGTTCAGTTCGTAGTAGATCTGCACGGATTTCTCGCAAGCCACCAGCGCCGCGCCGATCAGACTCAGCGCCCGTGCACGGGCCTGCGGCCGTTGCGGCAGCAGACTGCGTTCGCGGCCGGCCAGGCACTCCAGGTAATCGAGGATCAGGCTGGAGTCCATCAGCACGGTGCCATCGTCCAGCACCAGCGTGGGCGCCTTGACCATCGGGTTGAACAGGCTGAACGCCTCGAAATTGCGAAACACCGACAGCGGCCGGTGCTCGTAGGGCAGGTCCAGCAGGCGCAGGGCGATGGCGACCCGGCGCACAAAAGGCGAATCCAGCATACCGATCAGTTGCATCGCGGCATCCTTTGTCGATGATTAAGCGCCGCTAAGAGGGTGGCGCCTGGGGAAATCACTCTAGTCGTTGCACAACGCGAAAAATATCGAGATAAATTCAGCGAACCCTTTAGAAAAACTTACATGAGCGACCTCCCTCCCCTCACCGCGCTGCGCAGCTTCGAAGCGGTCGCCCGGCTCGGCAGCATCAGCCAGGCCGCCAGCGAGCTGCACGTCACCCACTCGGAGATCAGCCAGCAGATCAAGCTGCTGGAAAACCTCCTCGGCCTGGCCCTGTTCGTCCGCGAGGGGCGCGGCCTGCGCCTGAGCGAGAACGGCCGGTTCTACGCCCTGCAGGTACGCGCCTCTCTGGGCGAGATCGCCGACGCCACGCGGGTGGTGCGGGCGCGTCCGCGGGAGGGCGAGCTGGTGGTCACGGTGATGCCGTCCTTCGGCCTGAACTGGCTGCTGCCGCGCCTGCCGCGCTTTCTCGAGCGCCATCCGCACTGTCGCGTGCGGCTGGTGGCCAGTCTCGACGTGCAGAACCTGCGCCAGGGCCTGGCCGACCTCGGCGTACGCATCGGCAAGGGCGACTGGGAAGGGGTCGGTCGGGAACGCCTGTTCGACGACGAGTTGCTGATGGTCGCCGCGCCCGACTTCAACGGCGGCCGCCTGCCGCGCACGCCGAGCGAGATCGTCGCCTGCCCTACCCTGCGCTCCACCGAATCCTGGGCGCTCTGGTGCCAGCGTGCCGGCGTGGCGGAACCGCAGCACGGACTGCTGATCAACGACTCGAACCTGCTGCTGGAAGCCGTGCGCCTGGGCCAGGGCATCGCCCTGGAGCGTCGCAGCCTGGTCGCCGGCGCCCTCGCCGAGGGCCGCCTGGTGCAACTGGGCGACATCCGCGTGCCCTACCCCTATCCCTACTGGCTGGTCTGGCCGCAGCGCGAGCCGCCGAGCGACCGCCACCAGGCCTTCGCCGACTGGCTGCGCGAGGAGGCCCGGCGCTACCAGGCCGAGCAACCACCGCTCAGCGAATGAAGTTGCGGCTGATCTCGCGGAAGCGGTCGCTGCCGGCGCGTTCCATCCATTCGAAGGCGACCATCTCCCGCGACACGATCATCGCCCCGGCCTGGCGCATCCGCTCCACGGCCAGTGCCTTGTCGCTCGACCGCCGCGAGCCGATCGCCTCCTCCACGACGAACACTTCGCGACCACGGCCAAGCAGGTCGAGCACGGTCTGCAGCACGCAGACGTGCGCCTCGCTGCCGCAAACCACGAACTGCCGGCGGTCGCCGCCGGGCGCGCGCAGCAGGGCGCCGTCGGCGGCGGCCGAGAAGTCCAGCTTCTCGAGGATCTGCGTGGCGTCCAGCTCATCGCGCAGGGCCGCCACCGTCGGCCCCAGGCCCTTGCTGTAC
>NZ_SCND01000316.1:0-6921 GCF_005503585.1 Pseudomonas sp. 2VD | reverse complement strand
ACTTCGTAGCGGTGCGTACCGTCGGCCCGGGGCAGGCTGGCGATGGCCTGGTGCGAGGTGTCCTCGCAGGCGATATGGCAGCGGCCGCAACCGATGCAGGCGTCCTGGTCGATGCGGGCGATCACCTGGTAGTTGATGTCCAGGTACTTCCAGTCGGTGGTATTGCCCACCGCGCCGCCGCTGAAGTCGGACAGCCGCTGGTAGCCATGGCTGTCCATCCAGCGCGCGAGACCGTCCTGCATGTCCTCGACGATACGGAAGCCGTGCAGCATCGCCGCCGTGCATACCTGCACCGCGCCGCAGCCGAGCGCGACGAATTCCGCTGCGTCGCGCCAACTGCCGATACCGCCGATGCCACAGATCGGCAGGCCGCGGGTCTGCGGGTCGCGGGCGATCTCGGCGACCATGTTCAGGGCGATCGGCTTCACCGCCGAGCCGCAGTAGCCGCCGTGGGTGCTCTGGGTGCCGACCGCGGGGAGGGCGACCATGCGCTCCAGGTCGACGCTGGTGATCGAGTTGATGGTGTTGATCAGCGACACCGCGTCGGCGCCGCCGCGATGGGCGGCGCGCGCCGACTGGCGGATGTCGGTGATGTTGGGGGTGAGCTTGACGATCACCGGCAGCGAGCAGTGGGTCTTGCACCAGCGGGTGACCATCTCCACGTACTCCGGTACCTGGCCCACCGCCGCGCCCATGCCGCGCTCGGGCATGCCGTGGGGGCAACCGAAGTTCAGCTCGATGCCGTCGGCGCCGGTGGCTTCCACCAGCGGCAGGATGTATTTCCACGACTCCTCGACGCAGGGCACCATCAGCGACACGATCAGCGCGCGGTCCGGCCAGTCCTTCTTCACCTGGGCGATCTCGCGCAGGTTGATCTCCAGCGAGCGGTCGGTGATCAGCTCGATGTTGTTGATCCCCTGCACCTGGCGGTTCGGTCCGAAGTGCGCGGAATAACGCGACGACACGTTGACCGCCGCGGGGTCTTCGCCGAGGGTCTTCCAGACCACCCCGCCCCAGCCCGCCTGGTAGGCGCGGACCACGTTGTAGGCCTTGTCGGTGGGCGGCGCGGAGGCCAGCCAGAAGGGGTTGGGCGACTTGATGCCGGCGAATTCGATAGACAGGTCGGCCATCACGCAGCCTCCACGTTGAGCATGAGTTGGGCGTGGATCGCTTCCGCCGCCAGTTTGCCGTGCTGCACCGCCTGCACGGTGAGGTCCTCTCCGAGCGCCACGCAGTCGCCGCCGGCGTAGATGCCGGGGATGCTGGTGCGCATCTGTCCGTCGACCTGGATGCGCTCGCCGTCGCGCCGCAGTTGCGCTGCCAGCGGATCGCCCAGGCTGGCGCCTTCGAAGGCCTGGCCGATGGCCTTGAAGATGGCGTCGGCGGCCAGTTCGAAGTGCTCGCCGGTGTCGCCCAGGCGACCGTTCTCCAGGCGCGTGCGGGCGAAGCGCATGCCGCGCACCCGGCCATGCTCGTCGAGCAGTACCCGTTCCGGTCGGGCCCAGGTCAGCAGGCGCACCTGGCTGGCCTTGGCGATCTCCTGCTCGTGGCCGGTGGCGCCCATTTCCTCGAAGCCACGACGGTAGACCAGGTTGACGTCGCGGGCGCCGAGCCGGCTCATCTGCACCGCCATGTCGATGGCGGTGTTGCCGGCGCCGATGACGATGCAACGGTCGGCGACGGGCAGGTCGAGCAGGTCGTCGCTCTGCCGCAGTTCGCGGATGTAGTCGGTGGCGGCGAGCAGGCCGGGGGCGTCCTCGTCTTCCAGGCCGAGGCGCTTGCTGGCGGCCAGGCCGATGCCGAGGAACACCGCGTCGTACTCGTCGTGCAGGGCGCCGAGCGCCAGGTTGTCGCCGAGACGCTGACCGTGGCGCAGTTCGATACCGCCGATCTGCAGGAGGAATTCCACTTCGCGCCGGGCGAAGTCGTCCACCAGCTTGTAGCGGGCGATGCCGTACTCGTTGAGGCCGCCGGCCTTGGCGCGGGCCTCGAAGAGCACCACGTCGTGGCCGTGCATGGCCAGGCGGTGGGCGCAGGACAGCCCGGCCGGCCCGGCGCCGACCACGGCGATGCGCTTGCCGGTGGCCGGCGAGCGCTTGAACGGATGTTCGCCGAAGCCGGCGTGGTCGAGGGCGTAGCGTTGCAACTGGCCGATCAGCACCGGTGCGCATTCCTGGGCGTTGTTGCGTACGCAGGCCCGCTGGCAAAGGATTTCCGTGGGGCAGACGCGGGCGCAGCTGCCGCCTAGGATGTTCGCCGAGAGGATCTTCTGCGCCGCGCCCTGGACATTCTCCTGGGCGATGCTGCGGATGAACCCGGGGATGTCGATCTCGGTCGGGCAGGCGTTGACGCAGGGCGCGTCGTAGCAGTACAGGCAGCGGGCGCTTTCCAGGGCGGCCTGGCGGGCATTGAGCGGCGGTGCGAGGTCGGCGAAGCGCTCGGCGAGCGTGTCCGCGCCGGCGTCCGGACGGGGGAGGTGGTTCAGGGAATCGATCACGGTTGTAGCCTCTCTTCTGGTTTCTTCTCGGGGCAGTCAACGGCAATACGGCACCGTCCGGCCTCTACGGGCCGGTCCGGTATTGCGGGAAGGATCAGCGCTCGACGGCGACCGGGCGCTGGCGTTCGGCGCGGCGGCCGAGCACTTCGTACACCGACGGGTAGGCCGGGCGCTCCACGTAGCGTCCGGCACCGGGTTCGGCGCGCAGGTCGCCGGCGGCCCAGAGCAGCTTGCCCTGGCTGATGGTGTGGCTGGGAATGCCGCGCACGGTGCGACCTTCGAAGATGTTGAAATCGACCCGCTGGTGGTGGGTGGCGGCCGAGAGGGTGCGGCTGCCCTGCGGGTCCCAGAGCACCAGGTCGGCATCCGCGCCGACGCGGATCGCGCCCTTGCGCGGGAACAGGTTGAAGATCTTCGCGGTGTTGGTGGAGGTCAGCGCGACGAACTCGTGCATCGACAGGCGCCCGCTGTTGACCCCGGCGTCCCACAGCAGCGCCATGCGGTCCTCGATGCCGGCCGTGCCATTGGGAATCTTGCTGAAGTCGTCGCGGCCCATGGCCTTCTGCTCGGCGCAGAAGCAGCAGTGGTCGGTGGCGGTGGTATGCAGGTTGCCGGACTGCAGGCCGCGCCACAGCGCTTCCTGGTGTTCGACGGGACGGAACGGCGGGCTCATCACATAGCCGGCCGCGGTGGCCCAGTCCGGGTGGCGGTAGACGCTGTCGTCGAGCAGCAGGTGCCCGGCCAGCACCTCGCCGTAGACCGGCTGGCCCTTGGCGCGGGCATAGGCGATCTCGTCCAGCGCCTCGCGGCTGGAAATATGCACCAGGTACAGCGGCGTACCCAGCGTCTCGGCGATGCGGATGGCACGGCTGGCGGCCTCGCCCTCGACTTGCGGCGGACGCGACAGCGGATGCGCCTCGGGGCCGGTGAGGCCCTGGGCGAGGAGTTTCTGCTGCAGGTGGAAGACCAGTTCGCCGTTCTCCGCGTGCACCGTCGGCACCGCGCCCAGCTCCAGGCAGCGCTCGAAGCTGGCCACCAGGGTATCGTCGGCGGCCATGATGGCGTTCTTGTAGGCCATGAAGTGCTTGAAGCTGTTCACCCCGTGCTGTGCCACCAGCTCGCCCATTTCCCGGGCGACCTCGTCGCTCCACCAGGTGATGGCGACGTGGAAGCCGTAGTCCGCAGCGGATTTCTGCGCCCAGCCGCGCCAGGTGTGGAAGGCCTCCAGCAGCGACTGTCGCGGGTTGGGGATGACGAAGTCGATGATCGAGGTGGTGCCGCCGGCCAGCCCGGCCGCGGTGCCGCTGAAGAAGTCCTCGCTGGCCACCGTGCCCATGAAGGGCAACTGCATGTGGGTATGGGGGTCGATGCCGCCCGGCATCAGGTACTGGCCACCGCCGTCGAGGACGTCGCAGCCGGAGGGGGTTTCGAGGTTCTCGCCGATGGCCTGGATGAGGCCGTTGGCACAGAGCACGTCGGCTCGATAACTCTCTTCGTGAGTAACCACGGTGGCGCCACGGATCAACAGGGACATGCCGTCTTTCCTCGCAGGCTGACCGGTCGTTGCCGGTTCTTGAAATTGTTTTTTCGCCATGCGCCGAGGGCTTCTGTAATCCTGTCAGCGCTGACAGGATTCGAATCTAGATGCTGATCATCGATTGAGCAAGATTATTTTAAAATGGTTGTTTGAGTTTGTAACTTATTGATTTTAAATAATTAAAAATAAATATCACCAAAATGGTGAGGGTTCTCACCATTTTGACGCGCTTGACAAGAACTCAAAAAGGTCGAGATTTCCCATGCAAAATCAGCCGCTTGAAAGCCGTGTTCGAGCGGTTGTGGGGAGATGAAAAAAATTCGCCTGCACTCCTTTGGTTCCTGACCGGGGCGACAGGCTCGCGCATTTTCCCCGGTGACACGCCGGACTGCCCGTCGGCGTGTCACCGACGTTGTCGATGAAGTGTTTCAGATCAGTCGGTTACCTCCAGTAGACCGGCCTGCCCAGTGACGTCGCGGGGTTTTCGGCACGCTTATTGAGTGCCGCCCGCCACGGCATTGTCCGGACCGGAGGTGCAGTACTGGTGGTGCGGTACTCCGGCCATCGCATTAGCCCGATGAGCGAATAACTAAAAGAATTCTGGAGAGGCCCATGCAACAGAGCAGATCGGAAGTGACCGAGCGCGACGGCTTGGTCGAGCTGTCCGCCGGCAGCGACGTACTCGACAGTCCCCGCTACAACCACGACATCGCCCCGACCCGGGTGGAACAGCGTACCTGGAACAGGTGGCACATCACCGCGCTGTGGATCGGCATGTCCATCTGCGTGCCCACCTACACCCTCGGCGGCGTCCTCACCGCCTACTTCGGCCTCAGCGTCGGCGAGGCGCTGCTGGCGATCCTGCTGGCCAACCTGGTGGTGCTGATCCCGCTGACCCTCAATGCCTTCGCCGGCACCCGCTACGGCATTCCCTTCCCGGTGCTGCTGCGCGCTTCGTTCGGCATCATCGGCTCCAACGTGCCATGCCTGATCCGCGCCGTGGTCGCGTGCGGCTGGTTCGGCATCCAGACGCTGTTCGGCGGGCTGGCGATCCATCTCTTTCTCGGTTCGATCTTTCCCGCCTGGAAGGCCCTCGGCGGCACCGGCGAGGTGATCGGTTTCCTCCTGTTCTGGGGGCTGAACCTGTGGGTGGTGCTGCGCGGCGCGGAGTCGATCAAATGGCTGGAGACACTCTCGGCACCGCTGCTGGTGCTGGTCGGCCTCGGCCTGCTGGTGTGGGCGCTGCCGCACATATCGGTCAGCGAACTGCTGGCGCAGCCGCCGAAGCGCCCGGAAGGCGCCAGCGTCACCGGCTACTTCATGGCCGGGCTGACGGCGATGGTCGGCTTCTGGGCCACGCTGTCGCTGAACATCCCCGACTTCAGCCGCTATGCGCGCAGCCAGAAGGACCAGATACTCGGGCAGATCTTCGGCCTGCCGCTGACCATGTTCCTGTTCGCCGCCCTCGGCGTGGTGATGACCGCCGCCTCGGCCTCGCTGGTGGGCGAGACGGTTTCCGACCCGGTCAGCCTGATCGGCCACATCCCCAGCCCCGGCTGGGTGGCGGTGGCGATGGCGCTGATCATCGTCGCCACCCTCTCGACCAACACCGCGGCGAACATCGTCTCGCCGACCAACGACTTCCAGAACATCGCACCGAAACTCATCGGCCGCACCCGCGCCGTCTGGCTCACCGGTTTCATCGGCCTGGCGCTGATGGCCCACGAGTTGCTGAAGAAGCTCGGCTGGATCGTTTCCGACCTCAGCCTGGAAAGCGTCTACTCCAACTGGCTGCTCGGCTACTCCAGCCTGCTCGGGCCGATCGCGGGGATCATGGTGGTGGACTACTTCCTGGTGCGCAGGCAACGCCTCGACCTCGCCGGACTCTACCGCGACGACGTCTACCCGGCCTGGAACTGGCCCGGCTTCGCCGCCTTCGCGGTGCCGGTGGCGCTGACCGTCATGGCCCTCGGCAACCGCCAGTTCCACTGGTTCTACGACTACGGCTGGTTCACCGGCTCGCTGCTCGGCGGCGCGCTCTACTACGGCCTCTGCGGCCGCCGCGCGCGGAGCCCGGCGGCACTGGCCAAACCGCTGCCCTGATGGGCATACAGGCGGCCGGCGAGCCGCCGACACCTACTCCAAGCCTGAGGAGACGACAATGAGCACTGCCCGGAACGTCCTGCAATCCACCCAGCGACACATCGATGGCCAGCGCCTCTGGCAATCGCTGATGGATCTCGCCCGCCTCGGCGCCACCGCCAAGGGTGGGGTCTGCCGCCTGGCCCTGAGCGATCTCGACCGCCAGGCCCGCGATCTCTTCGTGCAATGGTGCGAAGCGGCCGGCTGCACGGTCAGCGTCGATCGGGTCGGCAACATCTTCGCCCGTCGTCCCGGGCGTAACCCGGACTTGCCCCCGGTGATGACCGGTAGCCACATCGACACCCAGCCCACCGGCGGCAAGTTCGACGGCTGCTTCGGGGTGATGGCCGGCCTCGAGGTGATCCGCACCCTCAACGACCTCGGGGTGGAAACCGAGGTGCCGCTGGAGGTGGTGGTGTGGACCAACGAGGAAGGCTCGCGCTTCGCGCCCTGCATGATGGGCTCGGGCGTATTCGCCGGGAAGTTCACCCTGGAGGAGACCCTGGCCAAGCGCGATGCCGACGGTGTCAGCGTAGGCGAGGCGCTGGACGCCATTGGCTACGCGGGAGCGCGCGATTGCCTCGGGCATCCGGTGGGCGCCTATTTCGAGGCGCACATCGAGCAGGGGCCGATCCTCGAGGACGAGGAGAAGACCATCGGCGTGGTGCTCGGCGCGCTCGGGCAGAAATGGTTCGACCTGTCCCTGCGCGGCGTCGAGGCACACGCCGGGCCAACGCCGATGCAC
>NZ_SCND01000315.1:0-6932 GCF_005503585.1 Pseudomonas sp. 2VD | reverse complement strand
ATGTAGCGCTGCGCCAGCGGCGCCTGCTGGATCGGCAGGGCGGTGGAGCGCTCCTTGTTGGCCGGCAGGCAGAGGCCACCGGGGAAGGCGTGCAGGGCGCTCATGCCGCTCGCTCCCGGTCGCTGGCGATCAGTCGCGGCGACGGCTGCGGCCATTTCCAGTGGCGCACGTCGTCTGGGGTTTCGCGCATCTCGATGCAGTCCACCGGACAGGGCTCCAGGCACAGGTCGCAACCGGTGCATTCGTCGGCGATCACCGTGTGCATCAGCCGTGCGGCGCCGACGATGGCGTCCACCGGGCAGGCCTGGATGCACTTGGTGCAGCCGATGCATTCGGCCTCGCGGATGTAGGCTACCCGCGGCGGGGTTTCCTCGGCGGCGTCGAGCGGCTCGGGCTCCAGGTCGAGCAGGTCGGCGAGGGCGCGGATGGTCGCTTCGCCGCCCGGCGGGCACTTGTTGATCTTGTCGCCGGCGGCGATCGCCTCGGCGTAGGGCTTGCAGCCGGGGTAGCCACACTGGCCGCACTGGGTCTGCGGCAACAGGGCGTTGACCTGCTCGGCGACCGGGTCGCCCTGGACGCGGAAGCGCACCGCCGCATAGCCGAGCAGCGCACCGCCGGCCAGGCAGATCGGCAGCAGCGCGCCGATCGCCAGGAACACGCCGTTCATGGCCGGACCAACCCGCTGAAGCCCATGAACGCCAGCGACATCAGGCCGGCGGTGATCATGCCGATGGCCGCGCCGCGGAACGGCGCCGGCACGTCGGCGATGGCGATGCGCTCGCGCAGGGCGGCGAACAGCACCAGCACCAGGGAAAAGCCCAGCCCGGCGCCGAAGCCCTGGGTAGTGGCCTGGAGGAAGCCGTATTCAGCCTTGTTGGCGTTGAGCAGGGCGACGCCGAGGACGATGCAATTGGTGGTGATCAGCGGCAGGAAGATGCCGAGCACCCGGTACAGCAGCGGGCTGGTCTTCCTCACCAGCATCTCGGTGAACTGCACCACCACCGCGATCACCAGGATGAAGCCGATGGTGCGCAGGTACTCCAGGTCCAGCGGGCGCAGCACGTAGCGTTGCAGGATATGGCTGCACATCGCCGCCAGGGTCAGGACGAAGGTGGTGGCGAGGGACAGGCCGATGGCCGTCTCGATCTTCCGCGACACGCCCATGAACGGGCACAGGCCGAGGAACTGCACCAGGACAAAGTTGTTGACCAGGATGGCGCTGACCAGGATCAGGGCGAGTTCAGTCATACGCGAAGCATTCGTTGCAGGGCCGGGGCCGTCGGGGAAATCCCTTATTATCGGGTGGGATTGCCCTGCAAGGCTAGCGTACCTTCGCAGTTTGGCATGGCAACCCAGTCAGTCGCAGGCGCCGCCAGGACCCATGGTCCATGGCGGAGGCTCGTGCAAGTGCCCGCGATGTGGGTTTCAGCGCGCCAGCCGCTGCTCGATGCTTTGGCTCAGGGCCTTCAGGCGGGGCAGTACTTCTTCGGGGGGCGGGGTGTAGTCGGTGAGGTCGTCGGTGCCTTTCTGGAAGGTCTGCACCTGGATCGCTACCAGCGGATCGAGGGTGCCGCCTGTATGGGCCAGGCCGAACCAGGCGCGTTCCCGTTCGCCGGAGTCGGGGCGCGGGTCGAGGCGCCAGCCTTCGAAGGCGGCCAGGCGCTTGCCGATGTGGAGGCTGTCGAGCAGCGCGCTTTTTTTCCATTTCTGCCGGTCGTAGCCGGGACGGAAGTCGCTGTCGTAGAGGCCGCTGGTGGGACGGGTCTGCCAGGGATCGTTGGCCGAGGCGGTGAGCAGGCTGAAGATCACGTTGGGCGTGCGGGTGAAACGCAGGCTGTTCTTCAGTTCGTAGGCGGTCTTGCCGTCGTCGGCGATAAAGCCGTAGGGGAAGCAGATGCCCGGTTCGTTCGGCACTTCGTAAAGCTCGCGGGTGCGGAAGCGGGCGATTAGGTCCTTGATGCGCTGGGCGGAGTTCTCGGTCGGCTTGGAGAAGGTGAAGTAGTAGACCCGCTGGTTGCGCCAGAGCAGGACATGGAAGGGGATATTCTTGCTGCCAAGGATATGGGAGTCAGGGATGCCGAGATCGTGTTCGTAGATCTTGGCGAGAGGAATCTTGGCCTCCATTTCTGCGATTCCTTTTTTTATCCGTTCAATACTTTTCTCTTCGCTCTTGTTTTTTTGGAGCGTACTTATTGCTTTTTTATCTAGTTTTATGTTTTCTCTAAGATGGTCTTGGTATATTTCTGCTGTTCCTTTTATGTAGTTTGAGGCATTATGGAATTCATTTTTATCAACCTTTTCGGAAACGTAAAAAATCATACTGTCGTAGTCATAGCTGCCGTTGTCACCTACGGCGGTCACCTCGGCGGTAAAGTTATGCCCCCCCCCTTTGGATATCTGCCAGACTCGTGAGGCATCATAAGTTGCCCACTCCATCTCCTCCGGTATCTCGAAGGTCATTCGACCCAGACACTCCTGATATTTACTTGAGGGGGCTTCTGCCCAAGTTATATTCGAGCTGCTCAATAGGATAAGCCCCATCAAAACCCTTTTCATGTGCGATGCTTTCCTTGTGCCGAGCTATCTCCATTCATGGCGACCTGGGTGGGAAGCGATCTGCTGTCCTGATGTGCCAGGATGCTTAGATTCAAGCCGGAATCATTGCGCTCACCACGGGTCCAACTGGTTGGTAGAGCCGTGATGAAACCGGAAACCCCGTTGGGTGGTGGGAAGGTTTTCACCGAAGTGAGATTAGATGAGCGCCAGAAGATTTCCTGATATGGCATCGGCTCCATCAGTTGTCCGCCCGCCCTTAACTCGCCAGGTTTTCTGTATGCCCAGGTTGGCCATATGGAGGCGGGAAATCCGACCTCAAATCCTTTAGGCGGCTCTGGAGTCAGTTGCAGTTGAGTCTGGCTGATATTTTGGGGAATAAAATTGAAAGTCCGTTCATAGGCACGAGTATTCTCCTTGGCTAATGTTTGTATAGCTTCCCAGGCCTCTTGAGCCGCCGGGATGGACAGATAAGCACTCAACTCGCTGGCCGGCTTGACGAAACCGCCTGGCCCCTGGCTCAAGCCAAAATGCTTCTTCCACAAATTCACCCGCAACTGGTGGATGGCCTTGCCGACGATGGCGTCGTTCTTGCCGTCCAGCCTGACCGTCAGCGGCTCGCTGTCGCGCACCATCACCGCCAGCTCGGAGTCGCGCTCGCCTTGCAGGCTGCGGTCGTTGATATTGGCGCTGCCGAGGATGGCCACCCGGTCGTCGGCGATCAGCAGCTTGCTGTGCACGTAGATCTGTTCGGTGACCACCCGCCCGCCGAGCACCGCCCAGGTGCGCAGGTTGAGCAGGGTCAGGTAGCGGCTCCAGTCCTGCTGTTCGTAGACCGGGCGACCGCGAGCGTCCTTGCGCTCGATGATTTCCCGGGCCTGGGCCGGGTCGGACTTGCCTTCCAGGGCCTTGAGCGCCATCTGCCGCTGAATGCGCTTGACCAGGCTCTGTTCGCCGAACACCAGGCTCTGCTGGGTCAGGTGCACCTGGTGCATGATGTTCGGCACGTTCAGCGCGCCCTCCGGGTGCACCGGCAGGACCAGGTAGACGTGGAACGGATGCTCGCGCTGGATGGCCCGTTCGATGCGCCGCGCCAGGGCTTCGCCGATCTCGTTGAGCAGGCCGTGCTGGGCCTCGCCGAGCTTGTGGGTGAGCCAGCCCTGGGCGTTCACGCCCCACATGGCGAGCATCGACTTGAGGAACTGGCGGGCCTCGGTGCCAGGCTCCTGGGCGATCTTCTCCACTTCGGCCCAGTCCAGCAGCCAGAGGTCGCGCTGCTCCAGGGCTTCCTCCAAGCGTATCCGGACGACGAAGTCGCGTCGCAGGCTGCCAACGTCGCGCAGACTGGCCATGGGGCCTGAAAGGGGCAGATCCTTGAAAACTTCGCCTTCCTTGCCGAACTCGCTCTGGAAGAACTGGTTCTCGATATAGATGAACTGCTGCGCCCCGGAAATCGCCAGGAGCATGGCGTCCTTGCAGTTGCTCTGGACTCCTTCGGTGGAGACGCCGACCTGCAAGGGCAGGTTCACTCCCGCGCCGAGGCGGCCGGCCTGCTCCTGTTCGAGCATGCGCGCCGCGGCGCTGCGCAGTACCTGTACGGTCATGCCGCCGCGGCGCACCTCCGGCTCTTGCGGCAACTGTTCCGGCGCGTTGATCCAGCAGGGCGTGGGTGGGTCCAGTTCGAGCCGGAGGTTGCGCTTCTCGTCCAGGTAGTTCTCCAATCCCGCGGCGGCGGCCAGGCTGTTCAGCCACTTCATCACGGCTTCCAGGGCGCTGCGTACCAGCGCCGTATCCTGTAGCGCCGGCGTCTTGGCCAGGTAGGCCTGCTGGCCGTTCCAGCGGTCGATGAAGTTGCGCGCCAGGTCGTACACCGACGGCCCTTCGATGCGGCAATGCACATCCTGCCAGGGCATGCGCGGCTGGTCGGCGGCCAGCCGGGCGTTGTCCGGCGAGGCCAATGGCTGAGGCGCTTCGTCCAGGTAGCGATAGGGTTGCTGGTGGCCTCCGGCGCGGGCCTGCAACAGTCTGTGGAGTGTCCAGAACAGCGAGCCGGCCAACTCGCCGGCCTTGCCGCTCAGGTTCTGCGGGATATCTTCGAAGCCCTTGCCGCTGATCAGGGTCAGGACCTGGCCCAGTTCGGTTTCGCTCATCCACTGGTTGATCAGGAGCAGGCTCTTGATCCGCAGGGCTTCCGGCAGGTTGAGCGCGGCCGTGCGCAGTTCCTCCAGCCAGGCGCGCAGGCGGCGTTCGAGTTCAGGCTCGATGGGCAGGGCGTCGAGGTTGTCGGCGATCAGGTTGGCAATGGCGCGGATGCTGCTGGCGACCATCTGCCGCCTGAGTGCATCGAGCCGTTCGAAGCCTTCGTCCAGGCCTTCTTTCGAGCTGTTGTAGGCGCGGCCGAGCCATTGCAGGGAGGGCAGCATCGGGCTGCGGAACAGGTCGGAAAGGTAGGCGGCGCCGTTGAGGGCGCGGGCGCGGCTGGGTGCGAGGGGAATGCTCAGCAGCGGTTCGTCGCTGGCGGCGATGTGCGGGAAGGGCGACAGGCGAAGGGTGGGCGCATGCAGCGTCAGGCTGGCGAGCGGCCTGGAAAGGTCGAACAGGGTGGCCATCATCAGGCCCATGGAGCTGACGTGTTCGTCCTCCGCCATCCAGCCAAGATGCGGTAGGCCGGGATTATAGGCGTCGTTGCCCCGGCGCCCGGAGGCGTCGAGGCTGAAATCGTTGTCGTCGCGACGGCCATAGGCAAGGTCGATCCCGCCGACATAGCCGATGCGGTTGTCGATCACCACGGATTTCTGGTGGTGGGAGAAGGCGACGCCCAGTCCCTGCATGTCGCTCTGCTGGATCGCCGGCGTACAGAAGGCGCGCGCGCCGCCCTCGAGTCCGGCGTTGAGCTGGAACACCGCGAGCATGGTTTCGAAGTCATAGGTGCCGAGGCTGCCGGAAGGGCTGAGCCAGGGCATCACGTAGACCTTCAGCGCGGGCGAGCGCTCCAGCGCCTGGCGCAGGCACTGCCAGAGGCTGCGGCGGCCGTCGAGGAGGACGTCGTAGTTGACCTGCCAGCCGGTGATGAAGATGCTCGAACTGGCGCTGTCGAGGGCGCTGGCCAGGTCGCTGAAGTAGTCCCGGCCGGTGGTGAAGAAGCGGACCCGGTTACCGGCCCGCTTTTCGGAAAAGAGGTTGGACCCCTTGATGAAACAGCCCGGTGCGGAAATGGCTACGCAGGGGCTGCCATCCTGCTGGTTGATCTGGTTGAGTTCCTTTTCGTGGAGGCCGTTGTAGGGCTTCTTCTGCAACATGGATCAGTCCTTGGCCAGTAGGTGGGAATAAAGGTCGCCTTCGCAGCAACTGTCGAGCTTGCCGCGCTGGTGTTCGAGCGGGGTGGGCGCGCGCTGGCCGCCCAGGGTGTCATGGAAGTCCAGCGCGCCCAGCGCGTGGCGCGTGGCGTCCCAACCCTCACGCTCCCGATGCGGACGGATGCCTATTCGTTGCCCCGGATACACCAGCCAGACATCGCCAGGCGCACGCTCGCAGGCGTTCGATAGCTGACGCTGTTGAGTGTCGTCCAGCACCAACCGTCCCTTCTCGTCGCTCTCGCCTTCCAATACCAGGTTGTGCTCCTTACCCTGGACGATGCGCCAGGGCGTATGAATCAAGGGGAATCCTTCGTCTCCGGGAATATCCTGCAAACGGATATCGAAGCGGTATTCGCCGTTCTGCTTCGGATCGCTGGCGTGGAGACCGGCGTTGGCGGGTTGTAGCGGGCGTCCTGCGACATCGGCGTCCGCCGCCCCCGGCGTCAACGGCATCTTGATCGCGATCCCCGAGCCGCTTCCCGGTGCGCCGCCTGCATTGATCCGTGCCAGCGGGCCGCTGATGGCGATGCCGCTTGCGTCAAGCCGGATGAAGCTGCCGCCGGCCTTCACCGTCAGTTCGCTGTCAGCCTCGATCACCATCTTCTGCCCGGCCTTCAGGTGGATCTCGCGCCCGGCCCTGGCCAGGTAGGCACGACCGAGCTTCACGTGCTGGCTGTCGCCGACCGTCAGATGGTCATCGGCCTTCAGCTCGACCTTGCGCTCTCCGTGCACGGTGTGATGCTCCTCGGCCTTGAACTCGCTGTAGCTGTTCGCCTCCACGGTGTCGTGGCGTTCGTGGCCGACGCGGATCTTCTGGTCATGCTCGATGTTCTCGTCCCAGTCGCGCTGGGCATGGACGAAGATCTGTTCCTGGCCCTTGCGATCCTCGATGCGCAGCTCGTTGTAGCCACCGCCGCCAGGGCTGCTGAGGCTCTTGAAGACGCTGCGGGTCTGGTTCGCCGGCAACTCGTAGGGCACCGGGTGGGCGGCGTGGTAGACGCAGCCGCTGACCAGCGGCTGGTC
>NZ_SCND01000314.1:0-6951 GCF_005503585.1 Pseudomonas sp. 2VD | reverse complement strand
GGTCCTGCTCAGGGAGCCGGACCTGCGCTGGGACATCGCCTTCATCTGGCGCCGGGGCGGCTACCTGTCGCGGGCGGCGCAGGCCTGGCTGGAGCTGCTGCGCGAGCAGCCGCTGGAGGAAAGCCCGGCGTAAGATGAATAACCGCCAGCTCGGCAGAAGCTAGGCGGATAACGCCTGGAGGCGTTATTCGCCCTACCGCTTGCTCCCTCCCCGTGTAGGGCGAATAACCGCCTCGCGGTTATCCGCCGCCTCGGCAGGCGTTTCGGCGGATAACGCCTGGGGCGTTATTCGCCCTACCGCTTGTCCCCTCCCCGTGTAGGGCGAATAACCGCCACGCGGTTATCCGCCGCCTCGGCGGGGTACGCCCGGGATCAGCCCTTGAGGGCGGCGGCGAACTCGGCCAGCCAAGGCTCGGCGTCGGTCTCGGGGGTAACGGTTTCGCTGGCATCCAGGCGCAGCATCGGCAGCACTTCGCGCACGCCCAGTTCGCCGAACAGTTCGCGAACCTGCTCGCCGCCACCGCAGAACGTGTCGCCGTAGCTCGAATCGCCCAGGCCGATGACCCCACCCGGCAGGCCGTGCCAGGCCGGCAGTTGGTCGCGGATCGCGTAGTACAGCGGTTGCAGGTTGTCCGGCAGTTCGCCCATGCCGGTGGTCGAGGTCACCACCAGGAATGCCTCGGGGGCGAAGGCCTTGAGTTCGTCGAGGCTGGCGCGGGGCAGATGGGAGGCCTCGAGGCCGGCCGCGGACAGCAATTTCTGGGCGTGCCGGGCGACTTCTTCGGCGGTGCCGTAGACCGAGCCGGAGAGAATGGCGACTTTCATGAACACTCCGTAAGCCAACAGGGGTAAGCCGGGCATTATGCCGCATGCGTTCGCCGAGCGGGACGCACCGAATCAATGCAGACAGGCCACAAAAGCACCATTTCGGTGCGCGCCCTGTCATCGGGATGTCATCGCGCTGCCGTAGACACGGCAGCGAACCTTCGCCACCACGGCGGGAACGATCCTTGCCTGTCCTCCGACGCAGCCCACCACCCCCGGCGCTGCGCCGTTGTCCGAGGGCGCCCACGAAGCGCGCTCAACCGTTCCAGGAGATACACGATGTCTACCGCTCCCGTTACCCTGCTGGTGGCCCGCCGCGTCGCCGCCGGCCGTTACCGCGACTTCCTCGCCTGGCAGCGCGAAGGCGAAGCCCTCGCCGCCGACTTCCCCGGCTACCTCGGCTCCGGGGCGCTGGCGCCGCCCGCTGGCGGAGACGAATTCCAGATGATCTTTCGCTTCGCCGACGACGCCACCCTCGCCGCCTGGGCCCACTCCGCCTCGCGCCAGGCCTGGCTCGAACGCGGCCAGGGACTCTTCGACGAACCGCGCGAGCACCGCGCCCACGGACTCGCCGCCTGGTTCGACGACAACCGCAAACCGCCGCGCTGGAAGCAGAGCGTGGCGATCTGGCTGGCGTTCTTCCCGGTCTCGCTGGCCTTCAACCTCGGCGCCGGCCCCTACCTCGGCGAGCTGTCGCTGGCCGCGCGGGTGCTGCTCAGCACGCTGGTCCTCACCCCGTTGATGACCTACTGGTTCATTCCCCTCTCCAGCCGTCTGCTCGCCCCTTGGCTGCACCGCCGCCCGCAGCGCGCCGCCAGCCTGCCGGAAGCGCACTGACGGCTTGCCGCCCACCCCGGCGGGGTGGGCCGTAGCGCAAGGCTTTGCCCGACTGGCTCAGTCGGGTACCCTGCATCCATCCGATTCCCTTCGCCTGCTGTGAGAGTCCCATGGCGACAGCCCCGATCCTGATCACCGGCGCCAGCCAGCGTGTCGGCCTGCATTGCGCCCGCCGCCTGCTGGCCGACGGCGAGTCGGTGATCGTCAGCTACCGCAGCGAACGCCCGGCGCTGGACGAACTGCGCCAGGCCGGCGCGCTGACCCTGCACGCCGACTTCGCCAGCGAGGCCGGCATCTTCGCCTTCATCGGGTCCCTCCGGCAGCATACCGACAGCCTGCGAGCGATCGTCCACAACGCCTCGGACTGGGTCGCCGAGACGCCCGGCCACGAAGCCGAGGCGTTCCAGCAACTGTTCTGCGTGCACATGCTCGCGCCCTACCTGATCAACCTGCACTGCGCCGAGCTGCTGGAACGCTCGCAGCCCGCCGACATCGTCCACCTCACCGACGACGTGGCGCGCAAGGGCAGCGCCCGGCGCATCGCCTACTGCGCGAGCAAGGCCGGGCTGGACAACCTGACCCTGTCGTTCGCCGCGCGCTTCGCGCCGAGGATCAAGGTCAACGCCATTTCACCGGCGCTGGTGATGTTCAACGACGGGGACGACGCCGAATACCGCGCCCGCACTCTGGCGAAATCCGCCCTCGGCATCGAGCCGGGGCCGGAAGTCATCTACCAGAGCCTTCGCTACCTGTTGGACAACCCCTACGTCACCGGGACCACCCTGACCGTGAACGGCGGCCGCCACGTCAAGTGAGGCGCCAAGGACCCCTTATGAACCCAGCACTTTCCCAGCATTACCGGGAGATCCTCGTCGGTCTCGGCGAAGACCCGCAGCGCGAAGGCCTGCTCGACACCCCGAAGCGCGCGGCCAAGGCCATGCAGTACCTCTGCCACGGCTATGGCCAGACCCTGGAGGAAATCGTCAACGGCGCGCTGTTCGCCTCGGACAACGATGAAATGGTCATCGTCCGCGACATCGAGCTGTACTCCCTGTGCGAACACCACCTCCTGCCCTTCATCGGCAAGGCTCATGTGGCGTACATTCCCACCGGCAAGGTGCTCGGCCTGTCGAAGGTGGCGCGGATCGTCGACATGTTCGCCCGCCGCCTGCAGATCCAGGAGAACCTCACCCGGCAGATCGCCGAGGCGGTCCGCCAGGTGACCAGCGCCGCCGGCGTGGCGGTAGTGATCGAGGCCCAGCACATGTGCATGATGATGCGCGGGGTGGAGAAGCAGAACTCGCAGATGTTCACCTCGGTGATGCTCGGCGCGTTCCGCGACTCGAACACCACCCGCCAGGAATTTCTGCAATTGATCGGAAGGAGCAAGTGACATGCCGCGACTGGAACCGGGAATGGCGCGAATCCGCGTCAAGGACCTGCGCCTGCGCACCTTCATCGGGATCAAGGAGGAGGAAATCCTCAACAAGCAGGACGTGCTGATCAACCTGACCATCCTCTACCCGGCCGCGGACGCCGTGGAGGTCAACGACATCGAGCACGCGCTGAACTACCGCACCATCACCAAGGCGATCATCCGCCACGTCGAGGAGAACCGCTTCGCCCTGCTCGAACGGATGACCCAGGAAATCCTCGACCTGGTGATGGAGAACCCGGCGGTGCGCTACGCCGAGGTGGAAGTGGACAAGCCGCACGCGCTGCGCTTCGCCGAGTCGGTCTCGATCACCCTCGCCGGCCACCGCTGAGGCGGCCGACGAGCGAACCGCGCGAAGACGCGCACAAGCGTTGCCCGCCGGCCGCGCCAACTCTTATCATCGCCGGACCTGGCCCTGTGCCTTCACCCTGCCCCGAGCCATCGTCGAGAAACACCGCCATGACCGCAGCCAACCTCACCGAACAGCAACGCCTGGAACTCGAAGCCGCCGCCTTCCGCACCCTGGTCCATCATTTGCAGACCCGGAAGGACGTGCAGAACATCGACCTGATGAACCTCGCCGGTTTCTGCCGCAACTGCCTGTCCAAGTGGTACAAGGCCGCCGCCGACGACCTCGGGGTGGAAGTCAGCAATGACCAGGCCCGCGAAGAGATCTACGGCATGCCCTATGCCGAGTGGAAAGCCAAGTACCAGAAAGAAGCGAGCCCGGAACAACAGGCCGCCTTCGCCAAGAGCCAGGGCAACGCCTGAGGCCACCGGGCCCCTTGCCAACCCTGCCCCAGACACCATGAGCCTGTTTCGATGACCCTGACCGACTTCCGCGCGCGTCTGCGCAGCGAACACCACCTGTTCACCGACACCCTGGCGTTCATCGCCGAGCACTACAGCTACACGCCGAGCGCCTTCGACAACGGCAGCGTGAGCAACCCGGCCGGGCAGAACGAAGGTTCCTGCAAGACCCTGGGCTTCGCCATCCTCGAAGGCCTCAGCCTCGAGGAAACCCTGCTGGCCTTCGGCGAGCACTACCGTGCGGTGCGCGACAACCCGGAAGGCGACGACCACGCCAACATCCGCGCCCTGCAACAGACCGGCCTGGCCGGCGTGCATTTCGAGCGCCAGCCCCTGTCGCGCCGGGGCTGAGAAGTCCCGGTCGACCCCACGGCGGATGACCGCGAGCGGTTATTCGCCCTACCGACCGCTCCATAGCGACCCACGCTAGCCGTCGCCACCGGCCGGCCTTGCCGATACGCGACGAAAAAAGGCGGGGCCCCATCGGGGGCCCCGCCCTTCTCGCCGCCGCAAGCGCGGCGCAGCCAGCGTCACAGCTTGGCGATGGATACCTCGGTGGACTTGACGAAGGCGATCACTTCGCTACCGATGGCCAGCTCCAGTTCCTTCACCGAACGCGTGGTGATCACCGAAGTGACGATCCCGGCGGCGGTCTGCACGTCGATCTCGGACAATACCGGCCCTTCGATGATTTCCTTCACGGTGCCCTTGAACTGGTTACGAACGTTGATGGCTTTGATGGTCATGGCGTTTCTCCTGGGGGGATTCGGAACGAGGCATGGTTGCTTAGAGCGCCCAGCGCAGTTGCGTGGGCAGGGGTGAAACGGGTTCGGGTTGCGGCGGCAGCTCCGGCTGCGCCAGCACCCGGTTGAGCACTTCGGCTTCCAGCGCGGCCAGTCGTGCCGAGCCACGCGAGCGCGGCCGGGGCAGTTCCACCGGCAGGTCGAGGCCGATCTCGCCGTCCTCGATGAGGATCACCCGGTCGGCCACCGCCACCGCCTCGCTGACGTCGTGGGTGACCAGCAGGACGGTGAAACCGTGTTCGCGCCAGAGTCCTTCGATCAGTTGCTGCATCTCGATCCGGGTCAGCGCATCGAGCGCGCCGAGCGGCTCGTCGAGCAACAGCAGGCGCGGCTCGTGGATCAGCGCGCGAGCCAGCGCGACGCGTTGCTTCTGCCCGCCGGACAGGGCCGCCGGCCACTCGTTGGCACGCTCGGCCAGGCCGACCGCCCGCAGCGCCTGCCGGGCCTTCGCCCGCCAGTCGCCGCGCAGGCCGAGGCCGACGTTGTCGATCACCCGCTTCCACGGCAGCAGGCGCGAGTCCTGGAACATCAGCCGGGTGTCCTCGCGGGCCTCGGCCAGCGCCGCCGAGCCGGCCAGCAACTCGCCGCGGCTGGGCTGGTCGAGGCCGGCCAGCAGGCGCAGCAGGGTGCTCTTGCCGCAGCCGCTGCGGCCGACGATGGCGACGAACTGCCCGGCCGGAACCAGCAGGTCGATGTCCTTGAGCACCTCGCGCTCGCCGAAGCGCCGCGCCACTCCGCGCAGGGCCAGCGGGATACCGCGCTTGAGGCGCTGCGGAGTGCCGCCAAGGGCGGCGTTGTGGGCGTTCATGCGCCACCTCCCTTGACCTGGTAGGCCGGGTGCCAGCGTAGCCAGACGCGTTCCAGACCGCGGGCGGCGAGGTCGGCGAGCTTGCCGAGGACGGCATAGAGCAGGATCGCCAGGACCACCACGTCGGTCTGCAGGAACTCGCGGGCGTTCATCGCCAGGTAACCGATGCCAGAGCTGGCGGAAATGGTCTCGGCGACGATCAGGGTCAACCACATGAAGCCGAGGGCGAAGCGCACCCCGACCAGGATCGACGGCAGCGCGCCGGGCAGGATCACCTGGCGGAACAGGGCGAAGCCGGACAACCCGTAGCTGCGCGCCATCTCCAGCAGGCCGGGGTCGATGCCGCGGATGCCGTGGTAGGTGTTCAGGTAGATCGGGAACAGCGTGCCGAGGGCGACCAGGAAGATCTTCGCCGACTCGTCGATGCCGAACCACAGGATCACCAGCGGGATCAGCGCCAGGTGCGGCACGTTGCGGATCATCTGCACCGAACTGTCGAGGAAGCGTTCGCCCCACTTCGACAGGCCGGTGACGAAGCCCAGCACCAGGCCGATGGTGCCGCCGATGAGAAAGCCGATCGCCGCGCGCCAGCCGCTGATCGCCAGGTGCTGCCAGATCTCGCCGCTGCGCAGCAGCGCCCAGCCGGCCTCGAGCACGGCGCTGGGCGCGGGGAGGATGCGGCTGGACAGCCAGCCGAACTCCACCGCCGCCTGCCACACCGCCAGCAGGACCAGCGGCAGCGCCCAGGGCGCCAGGCGCTCGGCCAGTCGTTTGGAAATGCTCATGTCGTTCGCTCCGACCGCTCTCAACTCTGCGCGGCCTGCCGGGGCAGGATGTCGTTGGCCACCATCTCGCCGAACGGGCTGACATAGCCGCGTCCCTCGGGCTGCGCCGGGCGCTGCACGTCGAGGTGCGGGAACAGCAGTTCGGCGACCCGGTAGGACTCTTCCAGATGCGGGTAGCCGGAGAAGATGAAGGTATCGATGCCCAGCTCGGCGTACTCCCTGACCCGCGCCGCCACCGTCGGTCCGTCGCCGACCAGCGCGGTGCCGGCGCCGCCGCGTACCAGGCCGACGCCGGCCCAGAGATTGGGGCTGACTTCCAGGTTGTCGCGCGAACCGCCGTGCAGCGCGGCCATGCGTTGCTGGCCGACCGAGTCGAAGCGCGCCAGGGAGGCCTGGGCGCGGGCGATGGTGTCGTCGTCGAGGTGCGCGATCAGGCGATCGGCGGCCTGCCAGGCTTCCTCGCTGGTCTCGCGGACGATCACGTGCAGGCGGATCCCGAAGCGCACCTGGCGGCCCTGGCGGGCGGCCTTCTCGCGTACCTGGGCGATCTTCTCGGCAACCGCCGCCGGCGGCTCGCCCCAGGTCAGGTACAGCTCGACCTGCTCGGCGGCGAGGTCCTGGGCGGCCTCCGAGGAGCCGCCGAAGTAC
>NZ_SCND01000313.1:0-6975 GCF_005503585.1 Pseudomonas sp. 2VD | reverse complement strand
CCGTGGTGGCCACCGGGGTGCGCCGGCTGGCGGACCAGACCGCGGTCGCCACCTACGATATCGAGCAGATGGTGCGCGAGATCCAGTCGGCGGTATCGGCCGGGGTGATGGGCATGGACAAGTTCTCCGAGGAGGTCCGCCGCGGTATCGCCGAGGTCGGCCAGGTCGGCGAGCAACTGTCGCAGATCATCCAGCAGGTGCAGGCGCTGGCGCCGCGGGTGCAGATGGTCAACGAGGGCATGCAGGCCCAGGCGACCGGTGCCGAGCAGATCAACCAGGCGCTGGTGCAACTGGGCGAGGCCACCGGGCAGACCGTGGAGTCGCTGCGCCAGGCCAGCTTCGCCATCGATGAGCTGAACCTGGTGGCGAACGGGCTGCGCAACGGCGTATCCCGCTTCAAAGTCTGAGGCTGTGACCGTGTCCCGCTCCACCGGCGATCATCGACGCACCAGCAAGCTGTTCCTGCTGTTCCGCATGGAAGGCGACCGCTATGCCCTGGATGCCCGCGAAGTGGTCGAAGTGCTGCCGCTGCTGCGCCTGAAGCGCATTCCGGAGGCGCCGGAATGGGTCGCCGGGGTGTTCTCCCATCGCGGCGTCCTGGTCCCGGTGCTCGACCTCTGCGCAATGGCCTTCGGCCGCGCGGCGCTGGCCCGCACCAGCACGCGCATCGTGCTGGTCGAATACCGCGCCCGCCAGGACCGAGAGCCGGTCTGGCTCGGACTGATCCTCGAACAGGCCACCGATACCCTGCGCTGCGAACCGTCGGCGTTCCGCGACTATGGCCTGGACAACGGCGGGGCCCGCTATCTCGGCCCGGTCTATGAAGGACCACGGGGACTGGTGCAATGGGTGCGGGTCGAGGCATTGCTGCCCGACGAAGTGCGCGCCCTGCTGTTCCCGCCGGAGTGCGGCGAGGGGGCGGCATGAACGATCGCTTCGAACGCCTGCTCAAGAGCAGGATCGGCCTGGATGCCAGCTCGGTGGGCAGCGCGGTGATCGAGCGCGCGGTACGCCAGCGCATGAGCGGCCTCGCGCTGCACGACGAGGACGAATACTGGATGCGCCTGAACGGCTCGCCGGGCGAGGTGCAGGCGCTGATCGAAGCGGTGGTGGTGCCGGAGACCTGGTTCTTCCGCTACCCGGAGTCGTTCACCACTCTCGCCAGGCTGGCCTTCGAGCGCCTGCCGAGCCTGGGCGGCGGACGCGCGCTAAGGATCCTCAGCCTGCCCTGTTCCACCGGCGAGGAGCCGTATTCCATCGTCATGGCCTTGCTCGATGCCGGGCTCTCCGAGTACCTGTTCGAGGTCGACGCCCTCGACGTCAGCGCTCGGGTGATCGAGCGCGCCAGCCTCGGGGTGTACGGCAGGAATTCCTTTCGCGGCGATGAACTGGGGTTTCGCGACCGCCATTTCAGCGAGGTTGCCGATGGCTACCAGTTGGCCGAGCAGGTTCGCCGCAAGGTGCGCTTCCGCTGCGGCAATTTGCTCGATCCCGGGCTACTGGCGGGCGAGGCACCCTACGATTTCGTGTTCTGTCGCAACCTGCTGATCTATTTCGACCGCCCGACCCAGAGCGAGGTGGTCGAGGTGCTCAAGCGCCTGTTGCGGCCGGACGGCGCGATGTTCATCGGACCAGCCGAGGCGAGCCTGCTCAGCCAGCATGGCATGCAGCCGATCGGCGTGCCGCTGTCTTTCGTGTTCCGCCGGACCAGCGAGGCGCCCCGCGGCGCGCGGCCCAAAGCGGTGAGCGACGGAGCGCGCCCGGTCGTTGCCGCCGCCGTGGAGCGTGCGAGTATTCGGCCTTCGCCGCCGCCACCGGCGAAACCGCGCCAGCGGCTGTCCAGCCTGGTTCCGCGAGCCAGCGGCCAGCCCCTCGCCAGTCCCGTCGGCGAGTTCGACGAAATCGCCCGCCTGGCGGATGCCGGCCAGCACCGCGAGGCGCGCGCCGCCTGCGAGCGCCAACTGGCCGCGCGTGGGCCGTCGGCCACGGTCTTCTACTGGCTCGGGCTGCTCAGCGATGTCGCCGGGCAGGAGCAGGAAGCCCAGGATTTCTACCGCAAGGCCCTGTACCTGGAGCCGCAGCACGCCGAGGCGCTGGCGCACCTGGCGGCGCTGCTCGCCGCTCGCGGCGACCATGCCGGCGCCCGGCGCCTGCAGCAACGTGCGGCCCGTGGAGTGAACAAAGATGGTTGAGGCGAGCCTGACCTTGCTCGATACCCAACAGGTGGATGACTGCTGGAACCGCATCGGCGTGCATGGCGACAAGTCCTGCGAACGCCTGGCCGAGCATGTCCATTGCCGCAACTGCGAGGTTTACGCTGCCGCGGCGACCTACTTGCTGGACCGCATCGCCCTGCGCCAGGACCAGCTCGACAGCGCCGAAACGATGGACAGCCAGCGCGAACAGAGCGACCTCGGCGAGACGCGTTCGATCCTGGTGTTCCGCCTGGGCGAAGAGTGGTTCGGCCTGGCCACCGGCAGCCTGGTGGAAGTGGCGCCGATGAATCCTATCCATTCCCTGCCGCACCAGCGCTCGCGCGCCCTGCAAGGGGTGACCAACGTGCGCGGCGCGCTGGTCGCCTGCCTTTCCCTCGGCGAACTGCTGGATCTCGAACCCGGCGCCGCGCCGGTCAGCGAGCGCCGGGTGGTTCCGCGCATGCTGATCATTTCCGCCGCCGGCGGTCCGGTGGTGGCGCCGGTGGAGGAAGTCGACGGCATCCATGCGATTCCGCTGGCGCGGATACTGCCGCCCAACCACGCCGACGGCCAGGCCTCGCGCCGGCACGTGGCCGGCGTGCTGCAATGGCGTGAGCGGAGCATCACCCTGCTCGACGAAGGCCCTCTCCTGCAAGCCGTAGCGCGGAGCCTGGCATGACCCCGGACCAGATGAGAGACGCGTCGCTGCTCGAGCTGTTCCGGCTCGAGGCGGAGGCCCAGACCCAGGTGCTCAACGCCGGCCTGATGGCGCTGGAGCGCAGCCCGACCCAGGCCGACCAACTGGAAGCCTGCATGCGCGCCGCGCACTCGCTGAAAGGCGCGGCGCGGATCGTCGGGCTGGACGCCGGCGTGCGCGTGGCGCACGTCATGGAGGATTGCCTGGTGGAGGCGCAGGACGGACGCCTGCTCCTGCAATCGGAACATATCGATGCGTTGCTCCAGGGCTGCGACCTGTTGCTGCGTATCGGCACCCCGCCCGCCGGCGACGCAGGCTGGGCCGAAGGCGCCGGGCGGGAAGAGATCGACGGCCTGGTGCAGCGCCTCGAAGGCCTGGTGCGCAGCGGCCTCCGCTGGCCCGCGCGGAGCTGCCGGCGACGACTCCCAGCTTGCCGGAAGCGGCCCCCGAGGCGCCGCCAGCGGCGTCAGCGGCCGCCAGCGACGACAACGACGAGGAGCCCGCCGGGCAGGCGGGCGGCGAACAGGCCGAGGAGCGCCGCAGCCGGGTCCTGCGGGTCACCGCCGAGCGCCTGGACCGGCTGCTGGATATCTCCAGCAAGTCGCTGGTGGAGTTCCAGCGCATCAAGCCGCTGGCCGATTCCCTGCAACGCCTGCGTCGCCTGCAGTCCAGCGCCAGCCGCGCGCTCGACGTGGTACGCGAGACGGTCCAGGAAACCGCCCTCGACCCGCAGGCCCAGGCCATGCTCGGCGAGGCGCGGCAACTGATCGGCGAATGCCAGCAGATGCTGGTGCAGCACATCGCCGATCTCGACGAGTTCGCCTGGCAGGGCGGCCAGCGCGCCCAGGTGCTCTACGACGCGGCGCTGGCCTCGCGGATGCGACCGTTCGCCGACGTCCTTAGCGGCCAGGCGCGGATGGTTCGCGACCTGGGCCGCTCGCTGGGCAAGCAGGTGCGCCTGCTGGTCGAGGGCGAAAGCACCCAGGTCGACCGGGATGTCCTGGAAAAACTCGAAGCGCCGCTCACCCACCTGCTGCGCAATGCCGTCGATCACGGTATCGAGGCGCCGGAAACCCGCCTCGCCGCCGGCAAGCCGGCCGAGGGCAGGATCACCATCCGCGCCCGCCACCACGCCGGCATGCTGGTCCTGGAACTGAGCGACGACGGCGGCGGCATCGATCTGCAGCGCCTGCGCGAGACCGTGCTCAATCGCCAGTTCGCCACCGCCGAGACCGCGGCGCAATTGAGCGAGGAGGAACTCCTGGCGTTTCTCTTCCTGCCCGGCTTCAGCATGCGCGAGCAGGTCACCGAGGTGTCCGGTCGCGGCGTCGGACTGGACGCCGTGCAGCACATGGTCCGCCAGTTGCGTGGCGGCGTGCGCATGGAGCAACGCCAGGGGCAGGGCACGCTGTTCCACGTCGAGGTGCCGCTGACCCTGTCCGTGGTGCGCAGCCTGGTGGTGGAGATCGGCGAGGAGGCCTACGCCTTCCCGCTGGCGCATATCGAGCGCATGTGCGAGCTGGAAGCGGAGGAGATCGTCCAGCTCGAAGGTCGCCAGCACTTCTGGTACGAGGGGCGCCATGTCGGCCTGGTCTCGGCTGCGCAACTGCTGCAGCGGCCCGAGAGCAGCCGCACCGAAGGGGCCATCCCGGTAGTGGTGGTGCGCGACCGCGATGCGGTCTACGGCGTCGCCGTGGAGCGTTTCGTCGGCGAGCGTACCCTGGTGGTGATGCCTCTCGATCCGCGCCTGGGCAAGGTGCGCGACGTTTCCGCCGGCGCCTTGCTGGACGACGGTTCGCCGGTGCTGATCCTGGACGTCGAGGACCTCCTGCATTCGGTCGGCAAGCTGCTCAGCAGCGGCCGCCTGGAGCGCATCGATCGCAGCCGGCGGCAGGCCGGCGGGGCGCAACGCAAGCGCATCCTGGTGGTCGACGACTCGCTCACGGTGCGTGAGCTGGAACGCAAGCTCCTGCTCGGTCGCGGCTACGACGTGGCAGTGGCGGTGGATGGCATGGACGGCTGGAACGCCCTGCGCTCGGAGCATTTCGACCTGCTCATCACCGATATCGACATGCCGCGCATGGACGGTATCGAACTGGTCACCCTGGTGCGTCGCGACAGCCGCCTGCAGTCGCTGCCGGTGATGGTGGTGTCCTACAAGGATCGTGAGGAGGACCGTCGGCGCGGTCTCGACGCCGGCGCCGACTATTATCTGGCGAAGGCCAGTTTCCACGATGAGGCCTTGCTGGATGCCGTCGTCGTCCTGATCGGAGAAGCACAGGGTTGAGGATCGGAATCGTCAATGACATGCCGTTGGCCGTCGAGGCGCTGCGCCGCGCGCTGGCCTTCGAGCCGCAGCACCAGATCGTCTGGGTCGCCAGCAACGGTGCCGAGGCGGTGACCCAGTGCGCCGCCGATACGCCCGACGTGGTGCTGATGGACCTGCTCATGCCGGTGATGGACGGCGTCGAGGCAACTCGTCGGATCATGGCGGAAAGTCCTTGCGCGATCGTGATTGTTACCGTCGATATCGAGCAGAATGTGCACCGGGTTTTCGAAGCGATGGGATATGGGGCGCTCGATGCGGTGAACACGCCGGCGCTGGGCATCGGCAACCCGCAAACGGCGGCGGCGCCGTTGTTGCGCAAGATTCAGAACGTCGGCTGGCTGATCGGCCAGCGCGATAACCGTGGCAAGGTCCAGGTGGTGCCGCCGAAGGCCGGCGGGGCGCGCCAGCGTCTGGTGGCGATCGGCGCCTCGGCTGGCGGTCCGGCGTCGCTCGCGGTGTTGCTCAAGCAACTGCCGGCCAGTTTCAATGCCGCGGTGGTGCTGGTGCAGCATGTCGACGAGGTCTTCGCCGCCGGCATGGCCGAATGGCTGGCCAGCGAATCGAAGCTGCCGGTGCGCCTGGCGCGCGATGGCGAGCCGCCGATACCGGGGCAGATCCTGCTGGCGGGGACCAACAATCACATCCGCCTGTTGCGCAACGGTTCGCTGGTGTACACCGCCGAACCGCGTTCTTTCGTCTACCGGCCGTCCATCGACGTGTTTTTCGAGAGCGTGGCGAACTACTGGCGTGGCGACGCCGTGGGCGTGCTGCTGACCGGCATGGGCCGCGACGGCGCCCAGGGCCTCAAGCAGATGCGCGAGCGCGGCTTCCTCACCATCGCCCAGGACCAGGCCAGTTGCGCGGTCTACGGGATGCCGAAGGCCGCGGCGGCGATCGATGCCGCGGTGCAGATCCTTTCCCTGGAAAAGATCGCCCCGCGCCTGGCGGAGGTATTCGATTAGCCGGGCGCGAGTCCGGTCAGGCGCCAGGGTAGGCGCCGGCGCCCGCCGTGGCGGTGCGTGGAACAGCATTCAATTTGATACGAGGGGCCCCGGTCCCGGAGAGAAACATGCACAACCCTCATGAGAGCAAGACCGACCTGGGCGCCCCTCTGGACGGCGCGGTCATGGTACTGCTTGTCGATGATCAGGCCATGATCGGAGAGGCTGTGCGTCGCTCGCTGGCGAGCGAGGCGGGCATCGACTTCCACTTCTGTTCCGATCCGCAGCAGGCGGTGGCGGTGGCCAACCAGATCAAGCCGACGGTGATCCTCCAGGACCTGGTGATGCCCGGCGTCGACGGCCTCACGCTGCTCGCCGCCTACCGCGGCAACCCGGCGACCCGCGACATCCCGATCATCGTCCTGTCGACCAAGGAAGAGCCGACGGTGAAGAGCGCGGCGTTCGCCGCCGGCGCCAACGACTACCTGGTCAAGCTGCCGGACGCCATCGAGCTGGTGGCGCGGATCCGCTACCACTCGCGTTCGTACATCGCCCTGCAGCAACGCGACGAGGCCTATCGGGCGCTGCGCGAGAGCCAGCAGCAGTTGCTGGAGACCAACCTGGTGCTGCAGCGGCTGATGAACTCCGACGGCCTGACCGGGCTCTCCAACCGTCGTCACTTCGACGAATACCTGGAGATGGAGTGGCGCCGCTCGCTGCGCGAGCAGTCGCAACTGTCGCTGCTGATGATCGACGTGGACTATTTCAAGAGCTACAACGACACCTTCGGCCACGTCGCCGGCGACGAGGCCC
>NZ_SCND01000312.1:0-7016 GCF_005503585.1 Pseudomonas sp. 2VD | reverse complement strand
CTGCTCGCCGAGGACCTCATCGAGGGTGCGCGAGGCGAAGGCATGCACCAGTACGCGGCTGGCGGTGCTGCGCACCAGCGTCGGCACGTCGGCGCTGCGGTAGGTCGCCGCCAGCGCTGCCGCGTCGTCGAGAGCGATGCGGTAGACGATGCGCACGTCCATGTTGACGATCTGGAAGCTCTGCCGGCGGTCGGCCAGGCTGGCGATGACCTGCGATTTCTCGCTGACGTGGGAGGCGTCCCACAAGCGGTTGGCGCTATCCGGGGCCGGACCTTCGGCGGGCGCGAGCGGCTCGGCTCCGCCGTCGCCGGCGGCGACGCTGGTGGCCAACTCGTGGACCACCCCGTTCTCCACCGCCAACACCCGCCCCAGCGGCCAGGGCAGCCCCAGGTGCAGGCCGGGGCCGAGCACCGCGACCGGCTTGCCGAAGCGCTCGTAGACGCCCCGTGCATCCATGCCGATCTCGCGTACGCCGCTGAGCAGCCAGCCGCTCAGCGACACCACCGCCAGCACCGGCAGGAACGCCCGCCGCATGAAACCGAAGGCCCAGACCTGGCGCAGGTCGATGCCGAAGCGCTGGTGCAACTCATGCTGCAGACGCTGCAGGGGACGCGGCGGCCAGCGCAACAGGTCGGCCAGCAGGCTGGTGGCGACCAGGCGCGGTTCGAGGCCGGCACGCTGCGGCGCGAACATCGCCAGGATCGCCCTGCCCAGCAACTCCAGCGCCAGCGCCGCCGGCAACAGGCCGAGCAGTACCGCCAGGCGCGGGGCCCAGGGGTGTCCCTGGCGAGCCAGGAACAGACAGAGGGCGGCCAGCACCAGGGTACCGATCAGCGCCCGCGCCAGTTGCCCGAGGGCCGGGGCTTCCGGCCACTGCGCCGGCCCTTGGCTGGCGAAGCGACGTTCCAGCACCAGCACCGCGAAGGCCAGCAGCAGGCAGATCCCGATGGCGAGGTCGGCCGCTTGCCCGGAACTGGCCGGCGGCAGGTCGAGACGCCAGCCGGCGGCTACCAGGCACAACGCCAGCGCCGCGCTCGCCGCCAGCCACAGCGCAGCGTGCCCGAGCTGGGCCAGGCCGTGGGCGATGGCCTGGCCCAGGCGCTCCAGCAGCCGTTCATAGGCGCTGTCGGCGGCGGCGTCGGGTTCGCCCCGCTGCCAGCGCAGCCAGGCAGGCCGCGCGCTGGCCTCCGCGCCGAGGACCACGCAACGCCAGGCCGCGACCCGGTAGGCCGCGTGCAGACCGGCGAACAGAACCAGCCAGGCCGCGCCGAGGTTGTACAGCAGCGGCGGCCAGAGCGAGTCGGCGGCGAACAGGCCGATGAAGAACCCCAGCACGGCGCAGGCGGCGGCCAATGCGACGCTGGCCGCTGCCCATCGCCACAACTGGCGCAACTGCCGGGGCGCCTGCTGGAAACGCGGCAGCGATTCGGCGGCGACGCCCTCGGCGTCCAGGTCGACTCTCATCTTCACTCCAGGCAAAACTCGAAGGTGCCGGCCAGGCCGGCGCAAACGTCCGCAACTTTATAACAATGCGCGTTAAGAAGTTGTCATGATTTGAAAAACAGTCTGCATCCCCAGGCTCTTGACTGGAAGACGAAAGACTGGGGGCAGCCCACTTGGCAAGCCCCCGACCAACCGAAAGGTTCTAAGCAGTCGGGAAAAACCACCGGAGATCCGCGCAAACGACCATTCGTCGGCAATTTTCATTCGAAACGGATTTCTTATAACCAATCCGCATAGGCCTGCCGGCTCCCCCGCTTCCCCCTCAAAGGCACGCCGCTCCGGGCCTCCACGCGTAGCCAGCAGGACTTTTCGCATAGCCTGACGGTTTTATAACAGCGGCAAAGCGTCAATAATTCGACTATCGACTGTGGTAGCGTCAAAAAAGAATCACATCGATCCTTTGCAGCGTTATCCGGTGCCATGCAGTCCTTACCGAACACCCGCCGGGTCCCCGCCAAGCCCCGGTTCGAGCCACGCGTTGGCGTGGCCGCAGCAAACGTTTGTGCGGATTACCCAGGAGGCTCGCCCATGACCGAATCGACCGCCGGGGCCGGAGTTCACGGCGCAGCGTCCGGACAGGCTGGCGAAAGCCCTGCCGCGCACGCGGAACCATCGCCGGTGACGGATCGTCGATGAGCCGGGGGATGCCATGCGAAGCCTGATCGGGATGACGTTCCTGAACTCCTCCGTGGGCCAGCGCCGGCTGCGCCAGAACGGCATCGTGCTGCGCCTGGGACGGGTAGTCGCGGATCGCCGGCGCGCGGCCCTGCCGCACCGGCAAGGGCGCTGCCTCGACCGCCAGGGCCTGGAGACCCTGCTGCTGTGGCTACAGCGGCACTTCCTCTGCGTGCCCCTGGAACACCTGCTCGAGAGCCCCGCTCCAGCCTGCTTGCGGATCGCCCTGAGCGTCGACGGCAACCCTGCGGAACTGGCCGAGTTGGTCTACCCGCTGCTGGAGCGCTACGAAATGCCAGCGAGCGCCTTCATCGGCGGCGACCCGCGCAGTTGGCGCGAAGCGGTCGCCGACACCCTCTGGCAGGCCGATGCGGCTACCGCCGAGCCATTGCTGGAACTGCTGGAGCGTTACGGCGGCGCTGCGCTCATGCGGGTGCTCGAACGCACCGGCGACGACCAGCGTCGCAGCCGTAGCCTCGACCTCCTCCTGCGCAAGCTGGAACGCCTCGACCCGGCTTCGCAGCAGGCCTTGCGCGCGGCCTGCACGGCCCCCGCGGCGTACGGCGCGGGAGATTGGGAACGGGTCCGCCGCCTGGAAAACAGCGGCCTGGTTCGCTTCGGCCTGCACGGCCAGGACCCGCACCCAGCGACAGGCCTTTGCGCCGAGGACTGTCTCGGCCGCGCCCACCGCCAGCTCCAGCAGCATTGCGCCGCCCCTCTGCCGGTGTTCTGCCAAGCTCGCGCCACGCTCGCCGCGACGCCTGCGCAACCCGGCCTGCGCGCCGCCCTCGGCCGGCTTGGCTACCGCTTCGCCTTCGGCGCGCGCAATGGCCTGGTGGATCCCCGTTGCGACCCGCTGGACCTGCCGCGCATCGAGGTGGGCGCGGCGATCGCCGCCCGTCCCGGCCGGCTGGCCTGGCGCATCTATCGTGGAGCCCGTCCATGAGCACGGCCTCCAACCCATTCCCAAGGAGGCGCGACAGGCAGTCGCCCTCCGCCGGAAGACCGCCCGAACCACGGGAAGCGAACGCGCCGTCGCCCGCCACGCCGCAGCGACGCCGCTCTCAGGGATATGGCCAGCCCAGCTGGCCCGGTATCAGCAAGGATCGTCCCATGACTGCAGACACCCCTACCTCTGTCGCTACCATCAACCACCTGCTGCTCGGCGCGCCCTACACCAGCCCACTGGTGATCCCCGGTGACTGGCTGGTCGACGAGCTGGAAGGCGCCGTGGAAGTCGGCGGCTTCACCGACGGCCTGTTCCGCTGGCCGACGCGCAAGCGCAGCGGCCGCCCTTCGCCGATTCTCTGCGGCGACCTGCTGCGCGCGGTACGTACCGAATGCGCCGAGTCGGTGCAGTTCTGGTGGGGTTTCAGTCCGAGCCTGGTGGGACGCTGGCGCCGCGCCCTCGGCGTGACCCGCCGCAACAATCCCGGCGACCAGGCGGTGGCGCGCGCCCGCGCCGCTCTCGCCCGCTCGCTGGACCGCAAGGCGCCGCCGAAGGCACCAGCCGCCTGGTCCAGCGAAGAGGTCGAGTTCATCCGCCGCCACGGCAGCAAGCGCAGCCTGGCCTGGTGCGCCTACATGCTCGGCCGCAGCTACCAGAGTGTCGCCAGCAAGGCCGAGGAGCTTTCCCCGCACAGCCAGCGCGACCGCAACAATGCGATCTGGAGCAAGTCCGAGGAAGACCTGCTGCGCCAGCACTACCAGCAGCGCGGTTCGCTATGGTGCGCGCAGCAGACCGGCAAGACCCGCGCGGCGGTATTCCACCGGGCCAAGAAGCTGGGCCTGCAACGGCAGCGGCCGAAACACCCGTGAGGCCGGTCGCCGCCCTCTCCCGCCGAAGCGAGAGAGGGCCAGGGGCTCAACCGCGGTAGTAGCGCTGCGTCACGAAGGGCATCTTGCTGACCACCAGGGTCACCGGCTTGCCGCGCACCATCGCCGTCACCTCGCTGCCCAGGCCGGCCAGTTCGTTCGGCACGTAGCCCATGGCCAACGGCGCGTTGAGGCTCGGACCGAAACCGCCGCTGCTGACCTTGCCGATCGCCCGGCCCTGGGCATCGACGATCTCGGCGCCCTCGCGCACCGGCATCCGCCCCTGCGGCAGGAAACCGACGCGCTTGCTGGCAACGCCCTGCGCCTGCTGGGCGAAGATCCGCTCGGCGCCGGGGAAGCCGCCGGCGCGCACGCCGTCGGCGCGACGCGCCTTGGAAATGGCCCAGCCGAGGCTGGCTTCGACCGGCGTGGTGGCGCTGTCCATGTCGTGGCCGTAGAGGCACAGGCCGGCTTCCAGGCGCAGCGAGTCGCGCGCGCCGAGGCCGATCGGCGCCACTTCCGGCTCGGCCAGCAGGCGCCGCGCCAGGGCCTCGGCATGGGCGGCGGGCACGGAGATCTCGTAGCCGTCTTCGCCGGTATAGCCGGAGCGGCTGACGTAGCAGTCCTGGCCGAGCAGCTCGACGCGGGCGAACTGCATGAAGGTCATCTGCGCCACCTGCGGCGCCAGGCGCTCCAGCACCCGCACCGCCGCCGGTCCCTGGAGGGCGAGCAAGGCACGCTCCTCGAACAGCGGCTCGACGCTACAACGGCCCTCCAGGTGACGACGCAGGTGCGCCAGGTCCTGGTGCTTGCAGGCGGCGTTGACCACCAGCAGCAGGCAATCGCCGAGGTTGGCCACCATCAGGTCGTCGAGGATCCCGCCCTGCTCGTCGGTGAACAACGCGTAGCGCTGCTGGCCCACCGGCAGGTCGAGGATGTCCACCGGCACCAGGCTTTCCAGGGCCAGCGCCGCATCGGCGCCCACCAGGCGGATCTGGCCCATGTGCGAGACATCGAACAGACCGGCCTGCTCACGGGTGTGCAGGTGCTCCTTGAGCACCCCGGCCGGGTACTGCACCGGCATGTCGTAGCCGGCGAAGGGCACCATCTTCGCCCCCAGTTCCAGGTGCAGGGCGTGCAGGGGCGTCTTGGCGAGGGTTTCTGCGGTCATGTTTCACTCCATGGCATCCCGGCCTCCTGTCTGCCGGAGAGCCGCGATCGATTGTCGGGAAAGAAAAAAGAAGCGCCGGCGCAGCGGCGCGGTTCAGCATTCGATGATGTTCACGGCGAGGCCGCCGCGCGCGGTTTCCTTGTATTTGCTTTTCATGTCGGCGCCGGTCTGGCGCATGGTGCGGATGACCTTGTCGAGAGAGATGAAGTGCTGGCCGTCGCCGCGCAGGGCCATGCGCGCCGCGTTGATGGCCTTCACCGAAGCCATCGCGTTGCGTTCGATGCAGGGCACCTGGACCAGCCCGCCGACCGGGTCGCAGGTCAGCCCGAGGTTGTGCTCCATGCCGATCTCGGCGGCGTTCTCGACCTGCTGCACACTACCGCCGAGCACTTCGCAGAGCGCCCCGGCGGCCATCGAGCAGGCCACCCCGACCTCACCCTGGCAACCGACCTCGGCGCCGGAGATCGAGGCGTTTTCCTTGTAGAGGATGCCGATCGCCGCAGCGGTGAGCAGGAAGCGCACCACGCCGTCGTCGTCGGCCCCGGGGATGAAGCGCGCGTAGTAATGCAGCACCGCCGGAATGATCCCCGCCGCGCCGTTGGTCGGCGCGGTCACCACGCGGCCGCCGCTGGCGTTCTCCTCGTTCACCGCCAGGGCGTAGAGGTTGACCCAGTCGAGCACGCTGAGAGCATCGCGCAGGCCGGCCTCCGGCCGCTGGCACAACTGGCGGTGGAGCGCCGCCGCGCGGCGCCTGACCTTCAGTCCGCCGGGCATGATGCCCTCGTTGCGGCAGCCGGCCTCGACGCAATCCTGCATCACCTGCCAGATACGCAGCAGGCCGGCGCGGGTTTCCTCGGCGGGGCGCCAGGCCTTCTCGTTCTCGGCCATCAACTGGCTGATCGACAGGCCTTCGCGGACGCAATGGTCGAGCAGTTGCCGCGCGGTCTTGAAGGGGAACGCCAGCGGCGTGCGGTCCTCGACGATGCGGTCGAGGCCGGCGGCCTCGTCGTCGACCACGAAACCGCCGCCCACCGAGTAGTACTCGCGGCTGCGGACCTGCAGGCCGGCGGCGTCGAAGGCACGGAAGATCATGCCGTTGGGATGGTAGGCCAGCGGCTTGCGGATCAGCGCCAGGTGTTCCTTCTCGACGAAGCGGATCGGCCGCTCGCCGAGCAGGCGCAGCTCGCCGCTGGAACGGATGGCATCGAGCCGGGCGGGAATCGCGGCGGTATCCACCGTGTCCGGCTGCTCGCCCTCCAGGCCGAGCAGTACCGCCTTGTCGCTGCCGTGGCCCTTGCCGGTGGCGCCGAGCGAGCCGTACAGCTCGACCTTGACGCTGGCAGTGGCCTCCAGCAACCCCTCGCGCCTCAGCCCCTCGGCGAAGCGCGCGGCGGCACGCATCGGCCCCACGGTGTGGGAGCTGGACGGCCCGATGCCGATCTTGAACAGATCGAAGACACTCAGGGACATGCTCGTCTCCGCTTGCGGATTGGCCGCCACCACGGCGGCGTTCCTGTTCAATCAGCGTAGACCGGGAAGTGCCGGCAGAATTCGCCGACCTGGCCCCTGACCCGTTCGCCGACCTCGGGATTGTCGATATCGTCGAGGATGTCGCAGATCCAGCCAGCCAGTTCGCGGCACTCGCCCTCGCGGAAACCGCGAGTGGTCACCGCTGGGGTGCCGATGCGGATGCCGGAGGTGACGAACGGGCTCTGCGGATCGTTCGGCACGGCGTTCTTGTTCACCGTGATGTGCGCCGCTCCGAGCGCCGCGTCGGCGGCCTTGCCGGTCAGCCCCTGCTTCACCAGGCTGATCAGCATCAGGTGGTTGTCGGTGCCGCCGGAAACCACGT
>NZ_SCND01000311.1:0-7100 GCF_005503585.1 Pseudomonas sp. 2VD | reverse complement strand
CCCTCATGCTGTTGCTCCAGGGCCCCTGGCCGCGGCAGCCGGCCAGCACCACCGTCGAGGGAGGGTCGCAGGCATGATGGCCATCGCCATGATCGCGGCCTTCGTGGTCAACCTCCTGCTCGGCCTGCCGCTGTTCCTCTGCCTGCTGCTCACCGCGCTGGTGGGGTTCCTCTTCGTCGACCCGGCGCTGTTCGCCAACACCCTGCCGCAGCGCTTCTTCGGCGGCATGGACATCTTCTCGCTGATGGCGATCCCGCTGTTCGTGCTGGCCGGCAACCTGATGAACCATTCCGGCATGACCCCGCGCCTGATGCGCCTGGCCAACGCCCTGGTCGGCCACTTCCGCGGCGGCCTCGGCCACGTCAACGTGGTCGCCGGGGTGTTCTTCGCCGGGGTCAACGGGTCCGCCGCGGCCGACGCTTCGGCACTCAGCACCCTGCTGGTGCCGGCCATGGAAAAGGAAGGCTACTCGCGGCGCTTCGCCGCCGGGCTGACCGCGGGCAGTTCGCTGATCGGTCCGATCATCCCGCCGAGCATCTTCATGATCCTCTACTCCTCGCTGACCAACACCTCGGTGGGCGAGCTGTTCCTCGCCGGGGTGATTCCCGGCCTGCTGCTGGCCGCCGCCTTCATGCTGCTGAACGCGGTGTACGCCTACCGCAACGGGCTGCAGGCGCGCCATGCGGCACCGGCCTGGGGCGAGATCCTGGCGGCACTGTCCGGCGCCCTGACCGCGCTGATCGCGCCGGTGATCATCGTCGCCGGAATCGTCCTGGGCCTGGTCACGCCCACCGAGTCGGGCGCCCTGATCGCCCTCTACGTGGCGCTGGTCGGCCTGCTCCAGCGCCAACTGAGCCTGGTCGGGCTGTGGAACTCGCTGCGCGAGACGATACGCCTGACCGCCAGCATCTACGTGATCATCGCCGCCGCCTCGGTGGTCAACTGGTTGCTCAACTACGCCCAGGTCGCCAGCGAGTTCGCCCAGTTGCTGGAGCCGTTCGGCCACTCGCCGACCCTGATGCTGTTCATCATCAGCGCGGTGATCTTCGTCTGCGGCATGCTCATGGAGGAGGTCTCGGTACTGATGCTGCTGACACCGATAGTCGCTCCGGTGGCGCTGGCCGCCGGCGTGGATCCGGTGCACCTGGGGCTGATCTTCACCCTGAACATCACCATCGCCCTGATCACCCCGCCAATGGGCGCCTGCCTGTTCATCGTGGCGACCATCAGCCGCCTCGATATCCTGGAAATGTTCAAGGGTATCTGGCCGTTCATCCTGCTGGCCCTGGGGGTACTCTCGCTGCTGATCCTGTTCCCCTCCCTGACCCTGTGGCTGCCACGCCTGCTCAATTGACACCATGACCGACTTCACCCAAGCCATCCCCGTTCTCCCGGAGCCCGACTGGCACGCCGTGGCCGGCATCCCCATCGTCGATGCCGGCACGCCGCTGGAGGCGCTCGGGCTGAGCCGCGAGTTCAGCGTCTGGCCGGCCTACCACAAGCTCGGAATTCCTCACGCGATCCCGGAGTGCCACGCTCGCGGCGAGGTCTTCGAGCGTCTCCTGCGGGTCGCCGCCGCCCTCCCCGGCGGCGTACGCCTGGTGGTGCTGGACGCCTGGCGGCCGTTCGCCGTGCAGCAGTATCTCTACGACAGCCTGTCCAGCGCCCTGGCCGCGCACTACCCACGGGCCGGCGAAGCCGAGCTGGAACGGCTCACCCGCCAGTTCGTCTCGCCGCCGAGCAGCAGCCGCGAGGCGCCCAGCCCGCATCTCACCGGCGGCGCGGTGGACGTCACCCTGTGCGACGCCCAGGGCCGCTGGCTGGACATGGGCAGCGCCTTCGACGAAGCCGTGCCGGCCTCCTACACCGCCTACTTCGAACGCCTGGCGGAGCCCGACGCGCGCCAGCGACGCGTCCGCGATCATCGTCGCCTGCTCTATCACGCGATGCTCGACGCCGGTTTCAGCAACCTGCCCAGCGAATGGTGGCACTACGATTTCGGCGACCAGCTCTGGGCCTGGCACACCGGCGCGACGCAGGCGCTGTTCGGCCCGGTGCAGTTGCAGGCGATGGACGCGCTCTGGCGCCAGCAGTTGCAGAAGCGCCCTCCGGCGGACTAGGAGGCGAAGGCGCGCCGGTAGCCCAGCGGCGGCAGGCCGAACGCGGCGGAGAACTGCTGGCGCAACGACACCGCCGAGCCGAAGCCGGCCAGCCCGGCGATCGCCTGCACCGAATGCTCGGTGGTTTCCAGCAGGCGCTGGGCCAGGGCCAGGCGTTCGGCCTGCAGCCACTGGCTGACGGTGGTGCCGGTGAGCTGGCGGAAATGCCGGGTGAAGGTCCGCCGGCTCATCAGCACCCGCTGTGCCAGGCTGTCCAGGCTGTGCGCCTGGTCGAGGTTCTGCCGCAGCCACACCAGCAGCTCGCCGAGACGGCCGTCCTGGGCGCTGTCCGGCAGCGGCTGCTCGATGAACTGGGCCTGGCCGCCCTGTCGATGCGGCGCCACCACCAGGCGCCGGGCCAGGTGATTGGTAGTCTGCGCGCCGAGCCGCTGGCGCACCAGGTGCAGGCAGCAGTCGATGCCGGCGACGGTGCCTGCCGAGGTCAGCAGGCCGTCGTCCTCGATGTACAGCACGTCGGGCTCCACCCGCACCGCAGGGAAGCGCCCAGCGAAATCCTCCGCCCACATCCAGTGGGTGGTGGCGCGGCGACCGTCGAGCAACCCGGCCTCGGCCAGCACGAAGGCCCCCAGGCACAAGCCCACCAGTTGCGCACCGCGTGCACGGGCCGCGATCAACGCCTCGAGCAGCGCTTGTGGCGGACGCTCGTGTGGATCGCGCCAGCTCGGCACGATCACGGTCTGCGCCTCGGCCAGCGCTTCCAGCCCGGCCTCGGCCTCGATGGTGAACCCCACCGTGGTTCGCAGCCGGCCCGGCTCGGCGGCGCAGACACGCAGGTCGAAGGCCTGCGCGCAGGGGTCGTAGCACTCCTGGCCGAACACCAGGCAGGGCACCGACAGGTGGAACGGACTGATGCGGTCGAAGGCCACCACGGCCACGGACTGGCGGGACATGCGCACCTCGGTGGGTATGAGCGGGTTGGCCCGATTCTAGCGAAAGTTGTCTCTCAGGCCACTCACTCGCTACGCCGCACCGGGACCAGAATCCGCCTCACCCACTCAGGAGGAAACGCCATGTCCGCACGTCAACCCAAACGCGCCTTGCTGGTCATCGACGTACAGAACGAATACGTCAGCGGCAACCTGCGTATCGAATTTCCCGCCATCCAATCGTCGCTGGAACGCATCGGCGCCGCCATGGATGCCGCCCACGCGGCGGGCATCCCGATCGTCGTGGTGCAGCACCTGGCGCCGGCGGACTCGCCGTTGTTCGCGCACGGCAGCCGGCAGGCCGAGCTGCACGAGGTGGTCGCCTCGCGGCCCTACCAGCACAAGGTGGAAAAGCAACTGGCCAGTTCCTTCGTCGGCACCGGGCTGGCCGACTGGCTGCGCGAACGCGACATCGACACCCTCGCCGTGGTCGGCTACATGACCCAGCACTGCGACGACTCGACCATCCGCCAGGCGATCCACGAAGGCTGGCAGGTGGAATACCTGCACGACGCCAGCGGCTCGGTGCCCTACCGCAACCGCGCCGGCCAGGCCAGCGCGGAAGAGATCCACCGGATCTTCGGCATCGTCCTGCAGTCCTCCTTCGCCGCCGTGCTCAGCACCGAGGAATGGCTGGAAAGCCTCGCCGGCCGGCACGTTCCGGAACGCGACAACATCTACGACTCCAACCAGCGGGCCCTGGCCAACCGCTGAAACGACGCCGCCCCGTACGCGGGGCGGCGAGCGCTCAACCGACCAGCGAGCCACGCGCCGGCAACGGCTTCCAGCCCGGAAACTCGCGCAGCCGCGGGTCGGGCACCGCGCAATAGGCGAATGTCCAGTTCGGCGCCGGCAGGTCCAGGCGCTCCAGCGGCACGCGCGTGCCGGCGCCGGCCTGCGGCGCCTTCCAGTCCTGGGTGATGTGCGCACCGCCCTGGCTGGCCAGGAGGATGCCGCGGTTGGCGCTGGTGTCGTCCACCGTCCAACGCGCGGCGGAGGCGTCCATCAGCACCTCCAGATGCTCGTCGGTCACCTTGGCGCCGAACGGCGACTGCAACAGCCAGCAGTACAGGCGCAGGTGCATCGCCCAGTTCCAGGCGGCCTTCTGCTCGGCCGCCCATTGCAGGAAACCGCGGAGGATGGTCAGGCCATCCGGCGGATCGATCTTCAGCAGTTCCGGGCAAAGGTCGTAGAGATGGTGCCAGGCGCTGCTCAGGCGCTTGTTGAGCTGGTCCGGACGCAGGGTGGAGTTCTTCGGCGGCAGGCTGGGAGCCACCACCAGGCCGGTCTGCGCCGGCAAGGGATATCTGTTGCTGTTCATGCTCTGAACCTCGCACGCAAAGGCGGGGCGCCGGGCGCCCCTGCTCGACACGGCGCTCAGTGGCCGTGCTGCTCGTGCCCGCCCTGTTCGGCCGGCGCCTTGGACTCGACGACGATTTCCACCGGCACGTCGCCGGCCTTGCGGAAATGCAGCGTCAGCGGGAAGCGCTCGCCGGCCACCAGTGGCTGCTTCAGGCCCATCAGCATCAGGTGGTAGCCGCCGGGAGCGAAGCGCAGGTCCTTGCCTGGTGCGACGTCGACGCTGTCGACTTTCTGCATGCTCATCATGCCGTTCTTGTGCACATGCTCGTGCACCTCGGCGGAAGCCGCGCGCGGCGTGTCGGCGCCAAGCAGGGTGTCGTTTTCCTTGCCGTGGTTCTGCACCACGAAGTAGGCCGCGCCGTTCGGCGAGGTCGGCGGCAGGGCCAGCGCCCAGGGATGCTCGATGTGCAGTTGGCCGGCGCTGTACTCGTGGGCCTGGGCGAAAGCGGAAACGGCCAGCAGGGCCGCGGCAGCGAAGAAGGATGTGCGCATGGTGACTCTCCAGTAGCGTATGACCGGTCTTTTTCCGTCGGACCGGCGATTCCATGGGGGAAGCTAGGGTATTGCGCCGCGACCTGCCCCGACCCGAAGGTCCAGGTTGTCGAAGGCGCGGGGGAGGAGTCAGGCGACAGGAGAGGCACGCGGATTGGCGAGGCGCCAATAGCGCAGGGGAGGCAGGTCGGTGGCGGAGAAGGCGTTACGGGCCGGGCTGGCCAGCGGCGCCAGCGGCAATGCCGGCCAGGAGGCGACCAGTCCGGGCGTGCCGGCGGCACCGGCGCAGCAGCAGAGGTGCGGGGCCAGGCTCTCGTGGTCGTCGGGAAGATCGATGTCCTTGAACGCGGCGCTCAGCTTCAGGCGCAGCAGCGAATCGGACGAGGTGCTGCAGAAGCCGCCGAGCAGCAACGAGGCGCGCTCCTGCGTCGTCAGCGCCTGCGAAAGCGGCACCACGAACAGGTTCATCAGCACGGCCAGGCTGGCCAGCCAGGCCACGGGGCGCCGTGACAGGGGCATCGTCGGTTCTCCGGAGAATGGGCCCTTTATGCCTGAGCGCGGGGCAAAAGTAAAAACGCCGGGCGCGACAGAGTGCCGCAGGTGAAAACGTTTGCAACCCTTGCGGGCTTTCCCCCGCCGCGCTCTTCCGCCAGCATAGACGGCTTTGACGCCCGACGAGTCGAGAAGCCGATGCCCCGCACCCTAGCCTTCGTTTCCACGCTGTTGCTCGCCGCTTTCTGCGCCCTGCCCGCCCAGGCCGACAGCTTCATCATGCGCCTGCTGAACAAGCCGGTGCCCGGCGGGGTGGCGGTGGTCGACCTCGGCGAGGAAGGCCCGCCGCCGCGGGCCTTCTACCAGGGCAAGCCGGTGCTGGTGGTGCGCGAGGAAGGCCGCCGCTGGATCGCCGTGGTCGGCATCCCGCTGAGCACCAAGCCCGGCCCGCAGAAGCTGGAAGTGCGGGCGGCGACCGGCAACCACGAGGAGCGCTTCAGCGTCGGCAGCAAGCACTACCGCGAGCAGCGCATCACCCTGAAGAACAAGCGCCAGGTCAATCCGCTGCCGGAAGACCTCAAGCGCATCGAGCGCGAACTCGCCGAGCAGACCGCCGCCTACCGCCGCTTCAGTCCCGGCCTGCCCAGCAACCTGATGCTCGACAAGCCGGTCGACGGTCCGCTCTCCAGCCCCTTCGGCCTGCGCCGCTTCTTCAACGGCGAAGAGCGCAACCCGCATTCCGGTCTAGACTTCGCGGTACCGGCCGGTACGCCGATCAAGGCGCCGGCGGCCGGCAAGGTGATCCTCATCGGCGACTACTTCTTCAACGGCAAGACGGTGTTCGTCGACCATGGCCAGGGCTTCATCAGCATGTTCTGCCACCTGTCGAAGATCGACGTGAAGCTCGGCCAGCAGGTGCCGCGCGGCGGCGTACTCGGCAAGGTCGGCGCCACCGGCAGGGCCACCGGACCGCACATGCACTGGAACGTCAGCCTGAACGACGCGCGAGTCGACCCGGCGATCTTCATCGGTGCCTTCCAGCCCTGAGAAGTGAGCAACGCGGCGCCGGCTGAGGTCAGAAGGAACAGGGGGCGCGTCGATGCGCCCCTTTCATGACCAAGGGAGACACCGCATGACTCACCCGCTTCGCCTGCTCTGGCTGTGCTCGGCACTGTTCGTGGTCCTCGGCCTGGGCTTCGTCTTCTTCCCCGGCCCGCTCGCCTCCCTGCTCACCAGCGGCGAACCGCTCACCCCCGCCGCCCTCACCGACCTGCGCGCCAGCTACGGCGGCACCAGCTTCGGCATCGGCCTGCTGCTCGGCTATGCCGCCCTGCGCCCCCGCTACCTGGTGCTCGGCCTGCTCGCCGCCCTGGCGGTGATCGCCAGCGGCGGCGCGGCGCGTCTCTACGGTGTGCTGATCGACGCCTCGCCGGCGCTAACCACCTTCCTCTGGCTCGGCGCCGAGGCGCTGCTCTGCGTGCTGTTGCTGGCGGCACTCTGGAAGACCCGCCAGCTCGACCTCGACTGAGCGCCGGGCAGCAGGTCTCAAGCCAGGACCCGGCGAACCGCCGGCAGCCGCGACAGCACCAGCCAGTCCAGCGCCCAGACCAGCAGGAGCGAGGCCCCCACCAACGGGAAGGCCACGCCC
>NZ_SCND01000310.1:0-7105 GCF_005503585.1 Pseudomonas sp. 2VD | reverse complement strand
CGCCGCCCTGCGCCGCGCCGACCACCCGCCCGCGCTCGCCAGGCGCCGCCAGCGCCGCGGCGTAGGCCAGCAGTCCCTGGGTCATGGCGGTGCCGAGCAGGCCCAGTCCGAGCAGCCCCAGCGCCAGGCCGAGGGTATCGCCGGCGAAGCCCACCAGCAGCAGCGACAGCACCAGCAGCAGGAGCTGGACGAACATCAGCCGGCGCCGCTCCAGCAGGTCGCCCAGCGGCACCACCAGCAGCAGCGCCAGGGCGCAACCGGCTTGGGTCGCGCCGAACAGCAGGCCGACCCCGGCCTGGCCGATGGCGAACTCGGCACCGAGGACGTCCAGCAGCGGCTGGGCGTAATAGACGTTGGCCACGCTGAGACCGCAGGCGACGGCGAACAGCAGCACCAGCGCGGAGGGGAGGGAGGATGGCGAGGATGGCATGCGAAGCGCTCCGTAAGGTTTCAATATGAAACTATGCGGAGGCTAGGAATTTTGGTTTTAAAATGCAACTTAAATTATCGCGGCAGTGCGTCTATCGATCGCGACTCGCGCACAGCGGAACGCGGGCCCGCCGCCGATTCACACCTGGCGGCGGGCCCGCGTAGCGGACGCTACCGGTCCTGCTCGCAGTTGACCATCCAGGCCACGCCGAAGCGGTCGGTGAACATGCCGAAGCTCGCCGCCCAGAAGGTCGGGCCCAGCGGCATCTGGACCGAGCCGCCCTCGGCGAGGGCGTTGAACAGGCGCTCGGCCTCGGCCTTGCTGTCGACGTTGAGGCTGATGGAACAGCCCTTGATGCCTTCGTAGGGATAGGCCGGGTGATTGTCCGAGGCCATCAGGGCGAAGCTGCCGACCACCAGCCGTGCGTGCATGATCTTGTCTTTCCAGTCGGCCGGGATGTCGCCGCACTCGGGGCTGTCGCCGAACGGCAGCATGGCCTCCAGGGTGCCGCCCAGGTGCTGGTGGTAGCAGCTGAAGGCCTCCCGGCAATTACCGTTGAAGATCAGGTAGGGGACGATTTGCATGGCGCTTTCCTCGTTCTTGGCGGAGTGCGGGGCGGTTCAGTTGCGTTTTTCCAGCTCGGCGCGCAGGCGCTCCTCGCGCTCGCGCAGTTCCGGGGTGAACTCCTCGCCGAAGTCCTCGGCCTCGAAGACCTGGCGGATCTCGATCTCGGATTCGCCGTCGAATGGGTTCGGGCATCGCTTGACCCACTCGATGGCCTCTTCCAGGGAGGCCACCTGGAACATCCAGAAACCGGCGATCAGCTCGCGGGTCTCGGCGAAGGGGCCGTCGATCACCGTCCGCGCGTTGCCGGAGAAACGCACCCGGGCGCCCTTGGCGCTGGGCTGTAGCCCTTCGCCGGCGAGCATCACCCCGGCCTTGACCAGTTCCTCGTTGTAGCGGCCCATCGCCGCGAGCAGTTCCTCGCTGGGCATCTCGCCGGCTTCGGAAGCCTGGGTGGCCTTGACGATCACCATGAATCTCATCTGCGTTCTCCTTGTTGTTCTGCGCAATGACGGCCCGTTCTGGCCCGCCTCCCGAACTGGTCGAACGGCGGGCCGGCGGATCGACAGGCGACGGCGGTTTTTTCGCTGGCCGGGGCAGTATAGGAGGCCCGCGCCGAGCGGCCGGGATGGCCGACGAGCGTCGCTGCGGAGTGTGCCGACCGCTGGGCGGGCCGCGCCAGCCGTGGCCTGCAGGGCTTCTACACTGTTCCAGCAGAACCATTTCCGCGAGCCTCGGCATGCCCCGTATCGTCTTCGCCCCGGCCATCCAGCGGCATGTCGCCATGCCCGCGCTGGACGTCGGCGCCGCCACCGTCGCCGCCGCCTTGCAGGCGGCCTTCGCCCGCGAGCCGCGCTTGCGCGGCTACCTGCTCGACGACCAGGGCAGTCTGCGCCGGCATGTGGCGCTGTTCGTCGATGGCGTGCAGGTCCGCGATCGCCGGGGATTGGGCGATCCGCTCCAAGACGATAGCGAGATCTACGTGGTGCAGGCGCTGAGCGGCGGTTGACCAACAGAGGAGGACATCCGGTGAGCGAGCGACTCTATGTCGGCACCCGCAAGGGCCTGTTCGAGCTGCGGCGCAACGCGGCGGGCCAGTGGCTGCCGATGGCCAGCCACTTCCTCGGCGAGCCGCTGAGCATGCTCCTCGCCGACCCGCGCGACGGCGCGCTCTACGCGGCGCTGAACCTCGGCCATTTCGGCGTCAAGCTGTGGCGTCGCGACGCCGGCGCGACGGACTGGATGGAATGCGCGGTGCCGGTCTATCCGCCGCAGCCGCCAGCGGCCGAACCGCTGGAAGGCCAGGCGGCGGAGCCACCCTGGTCGCTACAGCAGTTGTGGATCCTCGAGCCAGGCGGCGCCGAGCGGCCCGGCACGCTGTGGGCCGGGACCATCCCCGGCGGCCTGTTCCGCTCCGACGACCGTGGTGCCAGCGGGCGCCTCAACCGCGAACTCTGGGAACGACCCGAACGCGCCCAGTGGTTCGGCGGCGGCTACGACCATCCCGGCATCCATTCCATCTGCGTCGACCCACGCGACAGTCGCCACCTCACCGTCGCGGTGTCCTGCGGCGGCGTCTGGCAGAGCCACGACGACGGCCGCAGCTGGACCTGCACCACCAAAGGCATGCGCGCCGACTACATGCCGCCGGAGCAGAGCGAGGAAGCGGCGATCCAGGACCCGCACCGCCTGGTGCAGTGCCAGGCGCGCCCGGAGTTCCTCTGGGTGCAGCACCACAACGGCATCTTCCGTTCCCGCGACGGCGGCCTGCATTGGCAGGGCGTGGTCGCCGAGCCGTCCAGCTTCGGTTTCGCCGTCGCCGTGCATCCGCGGCAGCCGGACACGGCCTGGTTCGTCCCGGCGACCAAGGACGAATGCCGCATTCCCAGGGACGCCCGTTTCGTGGTCACCCGCACCCGCGACGGCGGCCGCAGCTTCGAGACCCTCGAGCGCGGCCTGCCCGGCGGCCCGGCCTACGACCTGGTCTACCGCCACGGCCTGGACATCGACCCCAGCGGCGAGCGCCTGGCCATGGGCTCGACCACCGGCGGCCTGTGGCTCAGCGAGAACGGCGGGGAGGACTGGCGGCAGCTCTCCGCCAACCTGCCGCCGATCTACTGCGTGCGCTTCGCCTGAGCGCGCGGCGCTGGACAGCCTCGGCGCGCTTGCATAAGTTCGTGGGTTTTCGCCAAGGAGCCCACCCCATGAGCCTCGAATCCGTCCGGCGGTTCTTCGCCGAGAAAGCCCCGGACCTGCGCATCATCGAGCTGGAAACCAGCACCGCCACCGTCGCCCTGGCCGCCGAGGCCCATGGCGTGGAGCCGGGGCGGATCGCCAAGACCCTGTCGCTGCGGGTCGGCGAGCGCACCGTACTGGTAGTGGCGCGCGGCGACGCGCGGCTGGACAACCGCAAGATCAAGGCCGCCTTCGGCGGCAAGGCGAAGATGCTCGGCGCCGAGGACGTGGTCGAGCTGACCGGGCACCCGGTCGGCGGAGTCTGCCCGTTCGGCCTGGCGACGCCGCTGGCGGTGTACTGCGACGTCTCGCTGCAAGCCTTCGACGAAGTGCTGCCGGCCGCCGGGGCGGTGCACAGCGCGGTCCGCATCGCCCCGCAACGGATGGCCGAGCTGGTGGATGCGCAGTGGGTCGATGTGTGCCAGGAAGTCCTCCAGGAAGCCTGACGGCAACTGCCGGGCTCAGGCCAGGTTGAGCTGCCAGGACACCCCGAAGCGGTCGGCCAGCCAGGCGAAACGCTGGCTGAAGCCGTAGTCGCCGAGCGGCATCAGGGCCTTGCCGCCGTCGCCCAGGGCTTCGGCCAGGCGCTCGATCTGCGTGTTGCTCTCGCACTCGACGAAGAAGGAGAACGCCGGGGTGAAATCGAAGGCGTGCCGCACATGGCTGTCGATGCAATGCACGCTCTGGTCGCCGAGGCGGAACAGCGCCTTCAGCACCGAGCCCTCCGGGCCCGGCCCCTCGGCGCCGTAGCGCTGGATCTGGAGGATCTCGGCGTCGTCGAACAGCGACAGGTAGAAGTTCATGGCCGCCTCGGCCTGGACCCCCTGGAACATCAGGAGGGGGCGTACGCGTGCGCTCATCGCGGTCTCCTCTGGAAGGCTGGCTCGAGGCTAGAGCCTAGCTCACCACGTTGCGGGTGAAACGCACCACCTCGTCGCCGTCGTTGACGTAGGCGTACGGCTGGTCGCTGGCGAAGGCATGGAAGTCGCCGGCCTCGATGCGCCGTTCGCCGTCGGCCAGTTCCAGGCGCAGGCGACCTTCGATGACCAGAACCATCTCCCGCCAGCCGGCGGCGTCGGGTTCCGATACGTAGCGCTCGCCCGGTCCCAGCGACCAGGCCCAGAGTTCCACCTCGCGCCGCGCCGGCGCGCTGGCGAGGAGGGTGGCGCGGCTCTCGGGGTGGTGGCCGACCCAGGCCACCGCATTGATCCGCGAGCGGTCGGTGGCCGGGGCCTGGACCAGGTCGGGGAACAGCACGCCGAGGGCGGCGGCGATACGGTCGAGGGTCGACAGGCTGACATTGACGTCGCCGCTCTCGATGCCCACCAGCATCCGCCGGCTGACACTGGCCGCGCGGGCCAGCGCTTCCTGGCTGAGGCCGGCTTGCAGGCGCAGGCGGCGGACGTTGCCGGAGACATGTTCGAGGACGCTGGGGCGTTCGGTAGGGTTGGGCAATATATTGCTCACTGTCGCGGTTTTGCGCATTATAGTGCACATCCCGTTTCCCGCAGTCCATCGGGCTGCTTCCCACTGCCGGACCTCTTCCATGACCTCCACCTCCCGCGGCCTCGCCGGAACGCTGTTGCCGGTCGGCCTGCTATTGATCGCCATGGCCTCGATCCAGAGCGGCGCCTCCCTGGCGAAAAGCATGTTCCCCCTGGTCGGCGCCCAGGGCACCACGGCCCTGCGGCTGTTCTTCGCCGCGCTGATCCTGCTGCTGCTCCTGCGTCCCTGGCGCAAGCGCCTGAGCCTGCAATCGCTGCGCTCGGTGGTGGTCTACGGCATCGCCCTGGGCGGCATGAACCTGCTGTTCTATCTCTCGGTGCGCACCGTGCCGCTGGGCATCGCGGTGGCTCTGGAGTTCACCGGGCCGCTGCTGGTGGCGATCCTCTCCTCGCGGCGCCTGCTGGACTTCCTCTGGATCGGCCTGGCGGTGTTCGGCATCTGGCTGTTGCTGCCGCTGGGCAACAGCGCCGAGCCGCTCGACCTGGTCGGCGCCGCCTATGCCCTCGGCGCCGGCGTGTGCTGGGCGCTGTACATCCTCTTCGGCCAGCGCGCCGGCGCCGACCATGGCGCCCAGGGCGCCGCGCTGGGGGTGCTGGTGGCGGCGATCCTGGTGGTGCCGATCGGCGTCGCCCACGCCGGCGCCGACCTCCTCGACCCGGCGCTGATCCCGTTGGCGCTGGGCGTCGCGGTGCTCTCCACGGCCTTGCCCTACACCCTGGAAATGGTCGCGCTGACCCGCCTGCCGGCGCGCACCTTCGGCACCCTGATGAGCATCGAGCCGGCCTTCGGCGCGCTCTCCGGGCTGCTGTTCCTCGGCGAGCGGCTGAGCCCGACCCAATGGCTGGCCATCGGCGCGATCATCCTCGCCTCGGTCGGCACTACCCTCAGCGTCAAGTCGCGTGGCGCCGCCCCGGCGCTACCGGCCAAGGACTGAGGCGGCCGCCGCGTCCTCCCGCTGCAGGCGCTCGTGCTGGCGGATGAAGCGCCGCGCGCTGCGCGCCAGGCGGATGCAGAGCATGATCGCCGCGCCGGTCAGGCCCACCACCAGGCCCTGCCACAGGCCGCGCGGTCCGGTGGGTTCCTGGATCCAGTCGGTGAGGCCGAGGCTGTAGCCCACCGGCAGGCCGATGCCCCAGTAGGCGAACAGGGTCATGATCATCGTCACCCGGGTGTCCTGGTAGCCGCGCAGGGCCCCGGCGGCGGTGACCTGCAGGGCGTCGGAGAACTGGAACAGCGCGGAGAACACGATCAGCGAGGCGGCGATGGCGATCACCGCCGGGTCCGGCGAATACATCGCGGCGATCTGCTCGCGCAGCAACAACATCAGGCTCGCCGAGACGCAGGCGTAGCCCAGCGCCGCGGCCATCCCCACGCCGGCGGCGAAGCGCGCGTCGCGCGGCAGGCCGGCGCCGAGGTTGTGGCCGACCCGTACGGTCACCGCCATCCCCAGCGAATAGGGAATCATGAACACCAGCGCGCTGAAGTTCAGGGCGATCTGGTGGCCGGCCACCACGTTCTCGTCGAGCCCGCCGATCAGCAGGGCGATCACCGAGAAGATGCTCGACTCGGCGAACACCGCGATGCCGATCGGCAGGCCGACCGCCACCAGCGGGCCGATGGTCGCGCGATCCGGCCACTCCCAGCGCGAGAACAGTTGGCTGGCGCGGTAGATCGAGGCCTTGTTCACCCAGAACAGCATGCCGAGGAACATGAACCACATCACCGAGCCGGTGGCCCAGCCGCAGCCGGGGCCACCCATCTTCGGCATGCCGAAGTGGCCGTAGATCAGCGCGTAGTTGATCGGGATGTTCAGCAGCAGCCCGCCGATCCCCAGCACCATGCTCGGCCGGGTCCGTCCCAGGCCGTTGGTGTAGCAGCGCAGTACGTGGTACAGCGCCGCCGCCGGGAAGCCCAGGGCGATGCCCTTGAGGTACAGCAGGCTCGGCCCGATCAGTTCCGGGCGCACTTTCATCAAGCCGAGGATCGGCTCCGACAACCACCACAGCACCGCCCCCGACAGCGGTCCGATCAGCAGCGCCAGCCACAGCGCCTGGCGCACCAGCGGCCCGGTGCCGGGCTGGTCGCCGGCGCCATGGCGCTGGGCGACCTTGGCCGTGGTGGCGAGCAGGGTGCCGGTCATCAGCAGGAACATCGGGATCCAGATCGAGTTGCCCAGCGCCACCGCTGCCAGGTCGTGCGGACTGGCGCGCCCGGCCATCACCGCATCGACTGTGTCTTATACACATCAGACGCTGCCGACGACTCCTTCCGTGTCGCTCTAGGTGGTAGCCGTAGCTTTCACAAAAACATAGAATAATATCAAAGCTGAGCAAGCAGAAGAGAAGGAATCAAAGAAGAAAGACATATAAA
>NZ_SCND01000030.1:0-30489 GCF_005503585.1 Pseudomonas sp. 2VD | reverse complement strand
CGGAAAAGCCCGCTCCATGAATCGTCATGGAGCCTCCCATGTTTCAACTCCTTTCCTGGATATCCAGGAAGCCGTCCCCCACCCCACCAACCAAAGCTGCCCCAGGGGGATTCATCCCTCCTCTGAGCAGTACGGAGCTGCTCGGCACGCCTCGGCGCCGGCAGCTACTGGAGAACATCTGGCAGCGTGCCTCGCTATCCAAGCAGCAATTCGAGGAGATCTACCGGCGGCCATTGGCCAACTATGCCCAGCTGGTCCAGCAGCTCCCAGCTTCGGAAAACCATCACCATGCCCATCCAGGCGGGATGATCGATCACGGCCTGGAGATCGTGGCCTATGCACTGAAGGTGCGGCAGACTTACCTGCTCCCGATCGGCGCAGCGCCAGAGTCACAGTCAGCCCAAGCTGAAGCCTGGTCGGCCGCCGCGGCTTATGGTGCCCTGGCTCACGACATAGGCAAGATCGTCGTCGACCTGCAGGTTGAGCTGCAGGACGGCAGCACCTGGCACCCTTGGAACGGACCGATCAACCAGCCTTACCGCTTCAAGTACGTGAAGTCCCGCGAATACCAGCTTCACGGCGCTGCCTCAGCACTCCTCATCCACCAACTGCTTCCGCGCACTGCACTCGACTGGCTCAGTCGCTTTCCAGAGCTGTGGGCTCAATTGATCTATCTGTTCGCAGGGCAGTACGAGCACGCTGGGATCCTCGGCGAGATCATCGTGAAGGCAGACCAGGCCTCAGTCGCGCAGGAGCTGGGGGGTAATCCGGATCGAGCGCTGGCTGCACCGAAGCAGTCGCTGCAGCGGCAGTTGGCAGACGGCCTGCGCTTCCTGGTGAAGGACAAATTCAAGCTGAATCAGCCGGGCGGCCCGTCCGACGGGTGGCTGACTCAGGACGCACTCTGGCTGGTGAGCAAGCCCGCGGCCGATCAGTTGAGAGCCTACCTGCTGGCTCAGGGAATCGAAGGGGTCCCCTCCTCCAACGCGCCATTCTTCAACATGCTCCAGGACCAGGCCGTCATCCAGACGAACGCCGAAGACAAGGCCATTTGGACGGCCACGATAGACAATGGTGCTGGGTGGAGAAACAAGTTCACGCTCCTCAAGATCGCTCCAGCCTTGATTTGGACAGACCCTACCGAGCGTCCCGCGCCCTACGGCGGATCACTCGTAATTGAAGAGGGCAACGCCTCCCCTGAAAAGCCGGAAACGACCTGCGAAATCCCCAACGATCCGATTGAACAGCGACAGGTACTAGAAGCCAAGATGACGCTCCGCCAACCTGCGCCGATCGTTGCGAAACCGTCAAACGAGATGCGGGCGATTGCGAAGCCCTCAACTGATGTTCAGGAAGAAACAGACGATTTGTACGCGCTTCTTGGTAATATCAATTCGCCACTAGAAGAGCTAGACATTAGCCACGACTCACCGGCTGCTTCTCCTACGAACACTCGCGGGGAGGAGAACCTACAGCAGCCACTAGGGAACAAGGAGCTAACAGATTGCGCTCCTGAAGCAGTTGAAGATGTATTTATGCCTAGCAGAAGCACTGATCTGGGACAGGGATTCGTTGGCTGGATGAAATCTGGTATCGCGACCCGTCGCCTGTTCATCAACGACACCAAAGCCTTGGTGCATACCGTCGACGGGACCGCCATGCTGGTCACGCCAGGAATCTTCAAGCGTTATGTCCAGGAGCATCCGGAGCTCGAAAAGCTGGCCCAGGCCAAGGAGACGACCGGCTGGAAGCTGGTGCAGCGCGCGTTCGAGAAACAAGGGCTTCACCGGAAGACCAGTAAGAGCCTGAACATCTGGACCATCAAAGTCTCAGGCCCTCGTAAAACGAAAGAGCTCAAGGCTTACCTGCTCCAGGATCCCAAACTGCTGTTCCCTGAACAGCCTCTGGACAACCCAAGCCTCACGGTCATTACCGACGCCGAAGGGGGTGTCGAATGACGCCGCAGCAGCTCACCGAGGAGTACATCTTCGCGCACGATCTCCGAGAAGCCAGCGCGAAGATCTACCGCGCCGCGACCAAGGCGCTGCTCAAGCACTTCGGCCCTACGGCAACCGTACAGGAAGTGGACCACAGGTCTGTGCTGGGATGGCGGCGCAAGGTCTTGGAACAAGGCCTGTCGAAGCGGAGCTGGAACACGTATTCGAATCATCTGCGAACAATCTGGGGCTATGCCATCGAGCACGAGCTGGTGACGCACTCCCAAGTCAACCCGTTCAGAAAGACCACCGTCATCCCCCCCAGGCGAGCAAGCAAAACTGTCGCAGCCGAAGCCATCCTGCGCGCCCGCAATTGGCTCAACATGCAGGTCGGCGCAGAGCGCTGCACCGGCGATCGCGCACGCATCACTCCCGCCTGGTTCTGGCTTTGCACGTTTGAGGTCTTCTACTACACCGGCATCCGGTTGAACGCGCTGCTGTGCATCCGCAAGCGCGACATCGACTGGGATAATCAACTGATCCTCATCCGCGGCGAGACAGAGAAAACTCATAAAGAGTTCGTAGTGCCAATAACGGAGGGGCTTGTGCCTCACCTATCGCGGCTCCTGAAGGAGGCCGATAAAGCCGGATTCGCCGATGACGACCAGTTGTTCAACGTCAACCGGTTCTCACCGCACTACAAGAGCAAGATGATGAACTCCGACCAGGTCGAAGCCATGTACCGGAAGTTGACCGAGAAGGTTGGGGTGCGGATGACCCCGCACCGTTTCCGGCACACCCTGGCCACCGACTTGATGAAGGCACCCGAGCGGAACATCCATCTCACGAAGTGCCTGCTCAACCACTCGAATATCCAGACCACCATGAGCTACATCGAGGCCGACTACGACCACATGCGTGCCGTGCTGCATGCCAGAAGCCTGGCCCAAGGAGCGCTGGAGAACGTCAGGAAGGTGGATTACAGCGGCTCCCCGCAAGCCTCTGCCAAACCGAAGCCATGCGGGCAACCTCTCGCTCGAATGGGTGAAGTACCGCCGCCGGAGGCCAGGACAGAACCTGCAGAACCAAGGGAGCACATACCAGGGACAGGCATTCAGGGAGGTCCAACCGTGCGGGAAGAAGCGCTACCACAGCCACCTGACACCTTCGACCAAAGCGTGCTGTTCACTCTGATGGCTCAACACTTATCGAACCGTGCCGCCTCGGCATCCGCGGCTCCCGCTGCAACAAGCGGATCTGGTGGATGGGGATCTACTGCCCGAAGCAGTCTCGCCTAGCGATACCGATACTGAAGGGCCGGCTACCGGACGAAAGGTAGCCGCGCCTCCCAGCAGTTCGCTAGGCCTGTAAGAAAAATCTGGAATTACCGAGAGCGCCTGGATTCCAGCGCCGGCATGCTGGCAGAGCCCCGCAGTTTCACGGCCAAAACCGCAGTACCCTCTGTAATCGCTGATTACGTCGGGGGCGCATTGCTACGCCTGCAGAATGGTTTCAGGGCCTTAGAAACAGAAAAGCCCACCTAAATAGGCGGGCTATTCCATATTGACATCACGTCAATGCGGGCCTAATGTTCGGCCCAGACGGCTGCTGGACAAGTAAAAGGTGCAACACCCCTTCCTAGGCCTATGCAACTCGCCCCGTCGAAAATGGTGGGTCGTGTAGGATTCGAACCTACGACCAATTGGTTAAAAGCCAACTGCTCTACCGACTGAGCTAACGACCCAAGTATGAGGTGGTCGGGGTAGAGAGATTCGAACTCCCGACATCCTGCTCCCAAAGCAGGCGCGCTACCGGACTGCGCTATACCCCGATTGGAAGTTGGCTCCGCGACCTGGACTCGAACCAGGGACCCAATGATTAACAGTCATTTGCTCTACCGACTGAGCTATCGCGGAACGTCTTTCTTCCAACCCTGGACGCTTCCGGTGTTGCTGGATTCGCGTCTCAGAGGCGCGCCATTTTACGGATGCGCGCGGGCATGTCAACCCTCTGATCCAAAAAGTTTTTCTTCTTTTTCCACGAGCGGCAAAACGGCCCTTCCACTGCATGCGGCAGCGCTCTCGCGCCTACCGGACGCCCATGAAAAAGCCCCGCCGAAGCGGGGCTTTCCCTGTCCGCCCCCGAAGAGGTCAGGCGAAGACGATCTCGTCGCCTTCCACCTTCGCCGAGATACTGGCACCCGGCGCGAATTTGCCGGCCAGGATCAGTTGCGCCAGCGGGTTCTCGATCCAGCGCTGGATGGCCCGCTTCAGCGGGCGTGCGCCATAGACCGGGTCGAAGCCGACGGCAATCAGCTTGTCCAGCGCCTCCTGGCTCAGTTCCAGGCTCAGCTCGCGCTCGGCCAGGCGCTTGCGCAGGCGACCGAGCTGGATCTCGGCGATGCCGGCGATCTGCTCGCGAGCCAGCGGCTCGAACACCACCACTTCGTCGATCCGGTTGATGAATTCCGGACGGAAGTGCGCATTGACCGCGTCCATCACTGCGGCACGTTGCGCCTCGCGGTCGCCGGCCAGCTCCTGGATCTGCGCCGAACCGAGGTTGGAGGTCATCACCACCACGGTGTTGCGGAAGTCCACCGTACGCCCGTGACTGTCGGTCAGGCGTCCGTCCTCGAGCACCTGGAGGAGAATGTTGAATACATCCGGATGGGCCTTCTCCACCTCGTCCAGCAGCACCACCGAGTAGGGCTTGCGGCGGATCGCCTCGGTCAGGTAGCCGCCTTCCTCGAAGCCGACGTAGCCCGGAGGCGCGCCGATCAGGCGGGCCACCGAGTGTTTCTCCATGAACTCGGACATATCGATCCGCACCAGCGCCTCCTCGGTATCGAAGAGGAACTCGGCAAGCGCCTTGCACAACTCGGTCTTGCCCACCCCGGTCGGGCCGAGGAAGAGGAACGAGCCGCTCGGCCGGTTCGGATCGGCGAGGCCGGCGCGCGAACGGCGCACGGCGTTGGACACGGCGACTACCGCCTCGTCCTGGCCGATCACTCGCCGATGCAGCTCCTGCTCCATGCGCAGCAGCTTCTCGCGCTCGCCCTCGAGCATCTTCGACACCGGGATACCGGTCCACTTGGAAACCACCTCGGCGATTTCCTCGTCGGTCACCTTGTTGCGCAGCAACTGGTTCTCGGTCTTGCCGTGCTGGTCGACCATCTGCAGGCTGCGTTCCAGGTCCGGGATGGTCTGGTACTGGATGCGCGCCATGCTCTCGAGGTCGCCCTTGCGCCGCGCCGCCTCCATCTCCTGCTTGGCCTGCTCGATCTTCTGCTGGATCTGCGCCGAGCCCTGCACCTCGGCCTTCTCGGACTTCCAGATCTCCTCGAGGTCGGCGTATTCGCGCTCGAGCTTGACGATATCCTCCTCCAGCTTGGCCAGGCGCTTCCTGGTGGCTTCGTCGTCTTCCTTCTTCAGCGCCTCGCGCTCGATCTTCAGCTGGATCAGCCGACGGTCGAGACGATCCAGTTCCTCCGGCTTGGAGTCGATCTCCATGCGGATGCGGCTGGCGGCCTCGTCGATCAGGTCGATGGCCTTGTCCGGCAGTTGCCGATCGGTGATGTAGCGGTGCGACAGCTTGGCCGCGGCGATGATCGCGCCGTCGGTGATGCTTACCCCATGGTGCACTTCATAGCGTTCCTTGAGGCCACGGAGGATGGCGATGGTGTCTTCCTCGCTCGGCTCGTCCACCAGCACCTTCTGGAAGCGGCGCTCCAGCGCGGCATCCTTCTCGATGTACTGGCGATACTCGTCGAGGGTAGTAGCACCGACGCAGTGCAGCTCGCCGCGCGCCAGAGCCGGCTTGAGCATGTTGCCGGCGTCCATGGCACCTTCCGCCTTGCCGGCACCGACCATGGTGTGCAGTTCGTCGATGAACAGGATGACCCGACCTTCCTGCTTGCCCAGTTCGTTGAGGACCGCCTTCAGGCGTTCCTCGAACTCGCCGCGGAACTTGGCGCCGGCGATCAGCGCCCCCATGTCCAGGGCCAGCAGGCGCTTGTCCTTGAGGCCGTCCGGCACTTCGCCGTTGATGATGCGCTGGGCCAGGCCCTCGACGATGGCGGTCTTGCCGACGCCGGGTTCGCCGATCAGCACCGGGTTGTTCTTGGTCCGCCGCTGCAGGACCTGGATGGTCCGGCGGATCTCGTCGTCGCGACCGATCACCGGGTCGAGCTTGCCTTCCTCGGCGCGCTTGGTCATGTCGACGGTGTACTTGTCCAGCGCCTGGCGCGACTCCTCGACGTTCGGGTCGTTCACCGCTTCGCCGCCGCGCAGGTTGGCCACGGCATTCTCCAGCGCCTTGCGCGACACGCCCTGGCCGAGCAGCAGCTTGCCGAGCCTGGTGTTCTCGTCCATCGCGGCCAGCAATACCAGCTCGCTGGAGATGAACTGGTCGCCCTTCTGCTGGGCCAGGCGGTCAGCCTGGTTGAGCAGGCGTGCGAGATCCTGGGACAGGTTCACGTCGCCGGTCGGGCTCTGGATCTTCGGCAGCGCGTCGAGTTCTTTGTTGAGGCCGCTGCGCAGGGCGGCGATATCGAAGCCGACCTGCATCAGCAGGGGCTTGATCGAACCGCCTTGCTGCTCGAGCAGGGCGGAAAGCAGGTGCACCGGCTCGATGGCCGGATGGTCATGGCCAACGGCCAGGGACTGGGCGTCGGAGAGCGCCAGTTGCAGCTTGCTGGTCAAACGGTCTATTCGCATGGGTCGTCCTTCCTTCTATAGAGCGGGCCGGAACGATGGGTGTCCCTGATGAAGAAAAGCCCGCCGAGATGACTCAATAGATAAGGGCGATTTTCCGCGGTTCAAGCGACCGGGCCGTGACATCGGTCAGTTGCCGCCGGATAACCTGCGCGAGCCTAGTCCTGGAGCCAGACCAGGCTGGCAAAACGGCCGGTACGCGACGAGCGGCGGTAGGAATAGAAGCGCTCGGTATCGCTGAAGGTGCACAAGCCGCCGCCATGCACGGCGGTGACGCCATGGGCGCCCAGGCGGATCCGCGCGAGTCGGTAGATGTCGGCCATGAAGCGGCCCGGATTGGCGCTAGGTACGAAAGCCGAGCGCGCCTCGGCGTGCGCAGCGACGAATGCATCGCGGACCTCGCCGCCGACCTCGAAGGCCTGCGGGCCGATCGCCGGCCCCAGCCAGACCAGCAGTTCGTCGCCGGGCACGCCCAGGCTGTCCACCGTCGCCTCCAGCACGCCCGCCGCCAGCCCGCGCCAGCCGGCATGGGCCGCGGCCACGCGGGTGCCCGAGCGGTCGCAGAACAACGCCGGCAGGCAGTCGGCGGTCATGATCGTACAGGCAACGCCCGGCATCGCGCTCCAGCTGGCGTCGGCCCTCGGCACCCGGCTCGGGTCGGCCTCCACCACCGTCACTCCGTGCACCTGTTCCAACCAGCTCGGCCGGCATTCCAGGCGCTCGGTCAGGCGTCGGCGGTTTTCTTCCACGGCGCGCGGATCGTCGTCGACGTGGGCGCCAAGGTTCAGACTGTCGAAGGGTGCCTGGCTGACCCCGCCACTGCGCGTGGTCACGCAGGCCCGCACACGGGCCGGCGCCGGCCAGTCGGGGGTCAGCCAGGCGTTCATCCGACGAACGCCTCGCGATCCTGGCGCAACAGGCTGAGCAGCCAGAGGAAGTCTTCCGGCAGCGGCGACTCCCACTTCATGCGCACGCCGGTGGCCGGGTGATCCAGTTCGAGGAAGCGCGCGTGCAGCGCCTGCCGGGGGAATTCGCGAAGAGTCTGGACCAGGGTCTGGCTGGCCACCGGGGGAATCCTGAAGCGCCCACCGTAGACCGGATCGCCGACCAGGGGATAGCCAATATGGCTCATGTGCACGCGGATCTGGTGGGTACGCCCGGTCTCCAGCTTGACCCGGGTATGGGTGTGCGCACGGAAGCGTTCCAGCACGCGGTAATGGCTGACCGCCACCTTTCCGGCGTCGACCACCGCCATCTTCTGCCGCTGCACGCCATGCCGTCCGATCGGCGCATCGATGGTGCCGCCGGAGGTGATCACGCCGATCACGATCGCCTCGTAGATGCGGCTGACCGACCGCGCCTGCAGTTGCGCCACCAGCTTGGTATGAGCCTCCAGCGTCTTGGCCACCACCATCAGGCCGGTCGTGTCCTTGTCCAGCCGGTGGACGATCCCGGCGCGCGGCACATTGGCGATGTCCGGGACATGGTAGAGCAAGGCATTCAGCAGGGTGCCGTCCTGATGGCCGGCAGCCGGATGGACCACCAGGCCGGCGGGCTTGTCGATCACCAGGATGTGCTCGTCCTCGTAGACGATTTCCAGCTCGATGTCCTGTGCGAGCCACTCGCCCTGGGCTTCCTGCTCGGCCTCCAGGACCAGTTGCGCGCCGCTGTGGACGATGTCGCGCGGGCGCAGCACGGCGCCGTCGACGGTCAGGCGACCGTCCTTGATCCAGCCGGCCAGACGGGAGCGGGAGTGTTCGGGAAAAAGCTGGGCGGCGATCTGGTCGAGACGCTGGCCACCCAGCTCGAACGGCACCTCGGCCGCGCGTTGAATCATATCGGACATGAGTAGGAGACGATGCTCAGCGCGGCTTTTGGAATCGGCTACGCGCTGTGGTTAAATACGGGGTCTTTGTCCCAGGGGGTGCCTGGGGCGCCAATCATAACAGACGGTTGAGGCCAAGCCGACCGTCCCAGGGACGCAAGCCGCCATGCAAGTGAAACACCTGCTGCTGATCGCCATCCTCGCCCTCACCGCAGCCTGCTCCTCGAACAAGGAGACTGTCGACGAGAACCTGAGCGAGAGCCAGCTGTACCAGCAGGCGCAGGACGACCTCAACAACAAGAGCTACAACAGCGCCGTCACCAAGCTGAAAGCCCTCGAGTCGCGCTATCCCTTCGGCCGCTACGCCGAGCAGGCCCAGCTCGAGCTGATCTACGCCAACTACAAGAACATGGAGCCCGAAGCCGCCCGCGCCGCCGCCGAACGCTTCATCCGCCTGCATCCGCAGCACCCCAACGTCGACTACGCCTACTACCTCAAGGGCCTGTCCTCCTTCGACCAGGACCGCGGCCTGCTGGCGCGCTTCCTGCCGCTGGACATGACCAAGCGCGACCCGGGCGCCGCCCGCGACTCCTTCAACGAGTTCGCCCAGCTCACCAGCCGCTTCCCCAACAGCCGCTACGCCCCGGACGCCAAGGCGCGCATGGTGTACCTGCGCAATCTGCTGGCGGCCTACGAAGTGCACGTCGGCCACTACTACCTGAAGCGCCAGGCCTATGTCGCCGCCGCCAACCGCGGTCGCTACGTGGTGGAGAACTTCCAGGAAACCCCGGCCGTAGGCGATGGCCTGGCGATCATGGTCGAAGCCTACCGTCGCCTGGGTCTCGACGACCTGGCCAGCACCAGCCTGGAAACCCTCAAGCTGAACTATCCGGATAACGTCAGCCTCAAGGATGGCGAGTTCGTCGCCCGCGAAAGCGAGGCCGACACCCGCTCCTGGCTGGCCAAGGCCACCCTGGGCCTGATCGAAGGCGGCGAGCCGCCGCCGCACATGGAAACCCAGGCCGCCAAGGACGTGATCAAGCAGTACGAGGATGCCGAGCGGGAGATCCCCGCCGAACTGAAGCCGGAAAACCAGGATCACAGCGCCGACGACGAGAAGCCGGAGAGCGATGACGACGAGGACTCCGGTCGCTCCTGGTGGAGCTACATGACCTTCGGTCTCTTCGACTGATCGCACGAAACACCGAAGGGAGGCGCAGGCCTCCCTTCTTTTTGCCCGCCGCCATGCCTCTCCCAGCGCCAAACGCCGCACAGCCTGGACCTTCCCGGCTGGGATCGAGCCGGCGGCTTGGCTAAACTGCAGCTTTCTCCAGCCTCCGAGATCACCATGGGCCTTTTCCGCCTCCTGTTCTGGATCGCCCTGATCGCCATCGCGTTCTGGCTCTGGCGTCGCTTTACCCGTCCCACTCCGCGCCAGCAGCAACGTCCGCAGGACGAGCCGAGCGCATCGCCGATGGTCCGCTGCGCCCATTGCGGCGTCCACGTGCCGCAGGCCAACGCCCTCGCCCACGAACAACGCTGGTATTGCAGCCAGGCGCACCTGCGCCAGGACCAGGGCGACCGTGCGCGCTGAACGGCTACGGCTGAGCGAGGAGCAGGGGCAACGCATCCTCCGTCTGTACCACCTGTACCGCCTGACCATCGGCCTGGTACTGGTCCTGCTGATCTCCAGCGAACTGGAAGATCAGGTCCTCAAGCTCGTCCACCCTGAACTGTTCCATGTCGGCAGTTGGTGCTACCTGGTCTTCAACATCCTGGTCGCGCTGTTCCTGCCGCCGTCGCGGCAATTGCTGCCGATCTTCATCCTCGCGCTCACCGACGTGCTGATGCTTTGCGGCCTGTTCTACGCAGGTGGCGGCGTGCCCAGCGGCATCGGCAGCCTGCTGGTGGTGGCGGTGGCCATTGCCAACATCCTGCTGCGCGGGCGCATCGGCCTGGTCATCGCGGCGGCGGCCAGCCTCGGCCTGCTCTACCTGACCTTCTTCCTCAGCCTGAGTAGTCCGGACGCCACCAACCACTACGTCCAGGCCGGCGGCCTCGGCACCCTGTGCTTCGCCGCCGCGCTGGTGATCCAGGCCCTGGTGCGGCGCCAGGAGCAGACCGAAACGCTGGCCGAAGAACGCGCCGAGACGGTCGCCAACCTGGAGGAACTCAACGCATTGATCCTGCAGCGCATGCGCACCGGCATCCTCGTGGTCGATAGCCGTCAGGCCATCCTCCTCGCCAACCAGGCCGCCCTCGGCCTGCTCAGGCAGGACGACGTGCAGGGCGCCAGCCTCGGCCGCCACAGCCCGATGCTGATGCACTGCATGAAGCAATGGCGCCTGAATCCCAGCCTCCGTCCGCCGACGCTCAAGGTGGTGCCGGACGGCCCGACGGTGCAACCCAGCTTTATCAGCCTCAACCGCGAAGACGACCAGCACGTGCTGATCTTCCTCGAAGACATTTCGCAGATCGCCCAGCAGGCGCAGCAGATGAAGCTGGCCGGTCTCGGCCGCCTGACCGCCGGCATCGCCCATGAGATCCGCAACCCGCTGGGCGCGATCAGCCACGCCGCCCAACTGCTGCAGGAGTCAGAGGAACTGGATGCCCCGGACCGACGGCTGACGCAGATCATCCAGGACCAGTCGAAGCGGATGAACCTGGTCATCGAGAACGTCCTGCAGCTCTCCCGTCGCCGCCAGGCCGAACCGCAGCAGCTCGACCTGAAGGAGTGGCTTCAGCGGTTCGTCGACGAATATCCCGGCAGGCTGCGCAACGACAGTCAACTGCACCTGCAGCTCGGTGCCGGCGACATCCAGACCCGCATGGACCCACACCAGTTGAACCAGGTGCTGAGCAACCTGGTGCAGAACGGTCTTCGCTACAGCGCCCAGGCGCACGGGCGCGGCCAGGTCTGGCTGAGCCTCGCGCGCGACCCGGAGAGCGACCTGCCGGTGCTGGATGTCATCGACAACGGTCCCGGCGTACCGACGGACAAACTGAACAACCTGTTCGAACCCTTCTTTACTACAGAAAGCAAAGGCACCGGCCTGGGCCTCTATCTCTCCCGCGAACTCTGCGAGAGCAACCAGGCACGGATCGACTACCGCAATCGCGAGGAAGGCGGCGGCTGCTTCCGCATCACCTTCGCCCACCCGCGCAAACTCAGCTGACGGAAGCCGCACGCATGAGCCGACAAAAAGCCCTGATCGTCGACGATGAACCGGATATCCGCGAACTGCTGGAAATCACTCTCGGCCGCATGAAGCTGGACACCCGCAGCGCCCGCAACGTCAAGGAAGCCCGCGAGTTGCTGGCCCGCGAGCCGTTCGACCTGTGCCTCACCGACATGCGCCTGCCGGACGGCAGCGGCCTCGATCTGGTCCAGTACATCCAGCAGCGCCATCCACAGACCCCGGTGGCCATGATCACCGCGTACGGCAGCCTGGATACCGCGATCCAGGCGCTCAAGGCCGGTGCCTTCGACTTCCTCACCAAACCGGTCGACCTCGGTCGCTTGCGGGAGCTGGTGGCAACCGCCCTGCGCTTGCGCAACCCGGAAGCCGAGGAAGCGCCGGTGGACAACCGCCTGCTCGGCGAGTCGCCGCCGATGCGCGCCCTGCGCAACCAGATCGGCAAGCTGGCGCGCAGCCAGGCGCCGGTCTACATCAGTGGCGAGTCCGGCAGCGGCAAGGAACTGGTGGCGCGCCTGATCCACGAGCAGGGCCCACGTATCGAGCGGCCGTTCGTGCCGGTGAACTGCGGCGCGATTCCCTCCGAGCTGATGGAAAGCGAGTTCTTCGGCCACAAGAAAGGCAGCTTCACTGGCGCTATCGAAGACAAGCAGGGCCTGTTCCAGGCCGCCAGCGGCGGCACCCTGTTCCTCGACGAAGTCGCCGACCTGCCGATGGCCATGCAGGTCAAACTGCTCCGGGCGATCCAGGAAAAGGCCGTGCGCGCGGTCGGCGGCCAGCAGGAGGTCGCCGTCGACGTGCGCATCCTCTGCGCCACCCACAAGGACCTCGCCGCCGAAGTCGGCGCCGGGCGCTTCCGCCAGGACCTCTACTACCGCCTCAACGTCATCGAGCTGCGCGTACCGCCGCTGCGCGAACGCCGCGAGGACATCCCGCTGCTCGCCGAACGCATCCTCAAGCGCCTGGCCGGCGACACCGGCCTGCCGGCCGCCAGGCTGACCGGCGACGCACAGGAAAAGCTGAAGAACTACCGCTTCCCGGGCAACGTCCGCGAGCTGGAAAACATGCTGGAGCGCGCCTATACCCTGTGCGAAGACGACCAGATCCAGCCTCACGACCTGCGCCTGGCCGATGCGCCGGGTGCCAGCCAGGAAGGCGCGGCGAGCCTGAGCGAAATCGACAACCTCGAGGACTACCTGGAAGATATCGAGCGCAAGCTGATCATGCAGGCGCTCGAGGAGACCCGCTGGAACCGCACCGCCGCGGCCCAGCGCCTGGGCCTGACGTTCCGCTCGATGCGCTATCGTCTGAAAAAGCTGGGCATCGACTGAAAGTGAAAAGGCCTGTCCGAAGACAGGCCTTTTGGTTTTCGCTCCTCAGAGGCGACCAGCCGGGGCGTAGGGGGCCGGGTCGATGATCGATTCCCGCCCGCTCATGAGATCCGCCAGCAGACGGCACGACGCCGGCGCCAGCACCAGCCCGTTGCGGTAGTGCCCGGTATTCAGCCAGAGCCCGTCGAAGCCAGGCACCGGACCGATATAGGGGATACCTTCGGGAGAGCCCGGGCGCAACCCTGCCCAGTGGGCCACCGGCTGCATGTCCGCCAGTTCCGGCAACAGTTCTGCCGCAGACGCCCTGAGGCTTTCCAGCGCCTCGTCGGTCGGCGTCTTGTCGAAGCCCGAATGTTCCAAGGTGCTGCCGATCAGGATGTGGCCGTCGCGCCGCGGAATCGCGTAGCGCCCCTTGGCCAGCACCATGCGCGGCAGGAAATCCGCCGCGCACTTGTAGAGGATCATCTGCCCTTTCACCGGTACCACGGGCAGTTCCAGGCCAAGCGGCTTCAACAACTCGCCGCTCCAGGCGCCCGCCGCCAGCAGCACCTTGTCGCCACGGATCTCGCCACGCGAGGTCGCCACGCCGACCACTCGATCGCCGTCGCGCAACCAGCCGCGCACCTCCGTCTGTTCATGCAACTCGAGATTGGCGAATTGTTGCAGGGATGCCCGCAATGAGCGCGCCAGGCGAGGATTGCGCACATTGGCCACGCCCGACATGTAGACCGCCCGCTGGAAGCCCGCGCCCAGCCCGGGCACCGCCGCGTAGGCCTCCTCGATCGGCACTTCCTTCAACGGCCGGGTGTGGTTGCGTGCCCACTGCAGTGCCTCGGTCTGGTCGTCCAGGTCCAGCCAGTACAGGCCAACGGTATGGACCTCGGGATCGAGCCCGGTCTCGTCGAGCAAACGCTGCCCCAGGGCCGGGTAGAAGTCCTGCGACCAGTGCGCCAGGGCGGTCACCGCCGGGCTGTAGCGCCACGGATAGAGCGGCGAGACGATCCCGCCTCCCGCCCAGGATGCCTCACGCCCACTCTCGCCCCGCTCCACCAGGGTCACCCGCAGTCCGGCAAGCGCCAGCTCCCGGGCGGTCAACAGGCCGATGACGCCAGCGCCCACTACCACAACTCTTTCCGACACCAGGGCCTCCACGATCACACAGGGGTTGCAGAAAAGTCGGTCATACGCCTCATCCCGCTGCTGATTGAGGCAACGGGGAAAGTCCGGCGAGATACGACCATCGCGGAATGATACGAGCAAAAGGACCGCCTGCCATGGTCGAAAGGTCGCAGAGAGCGTTCACGCTCACTGAGCTGCTGTTTGCGCTGGCTCTGCTGGGGATACTGGGAAGCCTCGCGCTGCCCGGGATGGCAGCCTGGCTGGACGGCAATCGCCAGCGAAGCGTGTTGCACGAACTGAGTGCGAGCATCCAGCTGGGCAGAGCGCATGCCGTCGCCTACCAGCGCGCGGTGACGCTCTGTCCGTCGACCGATGGCCGTCACTGCGGCAGCGACTGGGGAGAGGGCTGGCTGCTTGCGGAAGACGGTGGGGAACGGCTTCTCGTGGGACGCGCGCTTGCAAAGAAGGAAAGGCTCCGCTGGAACCGTTCGAACCACCTCAGGTTCCTCCCCAGCGGCCAGCTCAACATTCACAACGGGCGGTTTCTGCTCTGCGGAAGGCATACCGTTGCCTGGCAACTGATCCTCAACCGGCAGGGCCGGCTCCGTACCGCGAGCGCCAGGGAGAACCGGGAGAAACGTGAGCTATGCAGCACTTCCGGATGATCATGGACCAGTTGTCCTGCCCCACGGGCCGACCGTCAACGACCGCAAGACGCTCCCAGGCCCGTTTGGCATGCTTTCCAGGCGTAGACCCCCTGGAGCAACCGCATGTCATATCGTTCCAACTCGACCGGCTTCACCCTGATCGAGTTGCTGATCATCGTCGTCCTGCTGGCCATCATGGCGAGCTTCGCCATTCCGAGCTTCAAGCAGCTGACAGAACGCAACGAACTGCAGAGCGCCGCCGAGGAACTCAATGCGATGCTGCAGTACGCTCGCAGCGAAGCCGTGTCCCAGAGGCGCGCGATCACCATCCAGGCGCTGAAGGACAAGGACTGGGGCAAGGGCCTGAGCATAGGTGTCCTGGCCTCCGGCTCGATCGCCGCGCCCCTGCGCAAACACGACGGCTTCCGTGCCGCCACGCTGACAGCGAAGGAAAAGAGCGCCGTGGAACATCTGACCTTCACGGCCAACGGTACCCTCGTACCGCCAACGGAACGAACCTTCGCCATCTGCCAGAACGGCAAGACCGACGGCGGCCGCGTGCTGAGCATCAGCCAGGCCGGCCGGATCCAACTCGAACCTTCCTCCAAGGCGCCTCAGTCATGCTATTGAAATCGCGGCACAAGCCGCTGTACCAATCCGGCTTCAGCATGATCGAAGTGCTGGTCGCCCTGCTGCTGATCAGCATCGGCGTGCTGGGCATGATCGCCATGCAGGGCAAGACCATCCAGTACACCGCCGACTCGGTCGAGCGCAACAAGGCAGCCATGCTCGGCAGCAACCTGCTGGAAAGCATGCGGGCGAGCCCGAAGGCGCTGTACGACGTCAAGGACCAGATGGCCACGCAATCCGACTTCTTCAAGGCCAAGGGGTCGGCGTTCCCCACCGCGCCGTCCTCCTGCACGCCATTGCCCGACGCGATCAAGGACCGCCTGGGATGCTGGGCGGAACAGGTGAAGAACGAACTGCCAGGCGCTGGCGACCTGCTGAAGAGCGACTACTACATCTGCCGCAGCTCGAAGCCGGGCGACTGCGACGGCAAGGGCTCCATGCTGGAAATCCGCCTGGCCTGGCGCGGCAAGCAAGGCGCCTGCGTCAACGCCGCCGACAGCAGCGCCGACACCTCCCTCTGCTACTACACCCTCAGGGTCGAGCCATGAGCATGAACAACCGCTCCCGACGGCAATCGGGCCTGTCCATGATCGAACTACTGGTGGCCCTCGCCATCAGCAGCTTCCTGATTCTCGGGATTACCCAGATCTACCTGGACAACAAGCGCAACTACCTGTTCCAGCAAGGCCAGGCAGGCAACCAGGAAAACGGACGCTTCGCCATGATGTTCCTGGACCAGCAACTGGCCAAGGTGGGTTTCCGTCGACGTGCGGACGACCCCAACGAGTTTGCCTTCCCGGCGCAGCAGAAAACCGCCTATTGCGAGGCATTCAAAGCCGGCTCGACCCTGGTGCCCGCCGTGGTCAAGGCTGGCCAGAGCGGATTCTGCTACCGCTATCAACCGGCGCCAGGCGAAGCCTACGACTGCGAAGGCAACTCGATCACCACCCCCAGCGATCCATTCGCTACCGCCCAGGCCATCACCGCACGCGTTCTGTTCGTTCCCGCGACCGCCGATGTCCCCGGCAGCCTCGCCTGCTCCGCGCAGACAGTCAAGGAAAAAGGCCAGGAGATCGTCAGCGGCCTGGTCGACTTCAAGCTCGAGTACGGCGTCGGCCCGACCATGGCCGGCAAACGCGAAGTGGAAAGCTTCGTCGAACAGGCCAACATCGCCGACCGTCCGGTGCGTGCCCTGCGCTACTCCGCGCTGATGGCCAGCGACAAGAACCTGCGCCAGGGCGACAGCAAGACCCTGGACGACTGGATCACGCTCTACCCCTCGTCCAAGACCAGCCTGCAAGGCAACGACAAGGACCGCCTCTACCAGATCGCCAAGGGCAGCCAGACACTCAGGAATCTCGTGCCATGAACAACTTCCCTGCACAACAGCGCGGCGCCACGCTGGTCATCGCCCTGGCGATCCTGGTGATCGTCACCCTGCTGGCGGTCTCGAGCATGCGCGAAGTGGTACTGGAAAGCCGCATCACCGGCAACGTCATCGAACAGACTCGCTTGCAGAACGCCGCCGAGTCCGGACTCCGCGAAGGCGAGCGGCGCTTCGTCAACACCCTGCGTCCGCCGGAGCCCGGCACCGGTTGTAGGGCCGACAACGTGGCCCGCCCCTGCCTGCTGGACCTCGCCGCGCTGAACCTGAAGCTGGCGGACACCCACCAGAATCCGGTCGGCGTGCTGAAGGGCATCGCCAATACCTGGATGAGTTACCGTGGCAGCGACATCACCAGCGCGACCACCGCGGGCACGCTCTACAGCGTGCAGTGGAACAACCTGCCCATTCCCTCGGGCGGCCAGGTCAACGAAGCGGAAAGCCCCGAATACGGCAACCTGATGCGCGGCATCGGCACCTTCTACTACGAGACCAATAGCGTCGCGCGCAACCAGACCAACAGCGAAACCGTCCTGCAGACCGTTCTCGCCCGTCTCTACACCAACTGATCGAGCCTCGCATGAAATCGGCACTCCACCAGATCGGCAAGACCTCGCTGGCAGCCGCGCTCAGCGGCGCCGTCCTGCTCTCCGCCCAGACCACCCACGCCGCCGCCCTGTCGGTCAGCCAGCAGCCGCTGATGCTGATCCAAGGCGTCGCCCCGAACATGCTGGTGACGCTCGACGACTCGGGCAGTATGGCTTATGCCTATGCACCGGATAGCCTGGTCAACAGCCGCAACAACGTCTATTTCGCGTCGAACAGCTACAACCCGATGTACTTCGATCCGAATACCCAGTACAAGCTGCCGAAAAAGGTGACCCTTTCCAATGGCCAGATCCAGGTGCAGGACTATTCCAAGCCCAGCTTCACCGCGGCATGGCGCAACGGTTTCACTCAGGAAGGCCGGGTAAACCTTTCCCGTGACTACAGGCCAACGGTGCAGTACCAGGGCGGATCGGGAGCAGGCACCGAGTCCAGCATCGACCGGTACGGGGCTCCTGCCTTCTACTACCAATACAGCGGGGGCCGCGGTTGCAGCCTCACCACTTCGAGTTGCTACACCCGTGTGGAAATCAGCGGCGCGGCCCAGCAGCAGAACTTCGCCAACTGGTACTCCTTCTATCGTACCCGCGCCCTGGCCACCCAGACCGCCGCTAACCTGGCGTTCTACAGCCTGCCTGAAAACGCCCGGATCAGTTGGCAACTACTGAACAGTTCCTCGTGCCTGATCGGCAGTGGCTCCAGTAGCTGTTACAACAACTACCTGAGAGACTTCACCGGGCAGCATCGGGTGAACTTCTTCAACTGGCTGGAGAACCTGTCGGTCGGAGGTGGTACTCCGCTGCGTCAGGCCATGACTCGAGCAGGGGAGTTTCTCAAGAAGACAGGCGTCAACGGCCCCTATGCCTATCGACCTGGTACCCAGGCCTCGCCGGAATACAGCTGCCGTGGCAGCTATCACATTCTGATGACCGATGGTCTCTGGAACAACGACTCGGCCAGCGTAGGCAATGCCGACAGCACGAGTCGTAGCCTCCCCGATGGCAAGAGCTACAGCAGCCAGACGCCTTACAGGGATGCTGCGTCCAATACCCTGGCCGACCAGGCCTTCCATTACTGGGCCACCGACGCCCGGCCGGATATCGACGACAACATCAAGCCGTACATTCCCTACCCGGACCAGGCCAATCCCTCGGCGGAGTACTGGAATCCGCGCAACGATCCGGCGACCTGGCAACACATGGTGACCTACACCCTGGGCCTGGGCCTGACCACCAGCCTCACCAGCCCGAAGTGGGAGGGTTCCACCTACTCCGGCGGCTATGACGAAATCGCCGCCGGGCGCCTCAACTGGCCGAACGCTTCGAATAACCATAGCAACAACGTCTATGACCTGTGGCACGCCGCAGTGAACTCCCGGGGCGAGTTCTTCAGCGCCGACTCGCCGGACCAACTGGTCGCGGCCTTCCAGGACATCCTCAACCGAATTTCGGGCAAGGACCTGCCGGCATCCCGCCCCGCCATCAGCTCGTCCCTGCAGGAAGACGACACTGGCGACAAGCTGACCCGCTTCGCCTACCAGACCAGCTTCGCCAGCGACAAGAACTGGGCTGGCGACCTGACCCGCTACAGCCTGACCACCCAGGACAAGGCCACCGTGCAGACCAAGCTGTGGAGCGCGCAGAGCATCCTCGACGCGATGCCCAACGGTGGAGCTGGCCGCAAGATCATGATGGCCGGATCCGGTACCTCGGGCCTCAAGGAGTTCACCTGGGGCAGCCTCAGCGCCGACCAGAAGCGGCAGTTGAACCGCGATCCGGACCGCAACGATGTCGCCGACACCAAGGGCCAGGACCGCGTGGCCTTCCTGCGCGGCGATCGCAGCAAGGAGAACAGCGACAACTTCCGCACCCGCAACTCGATCCTCGGCGATATCATCAACTCCTCGCCGGCGACGGTCGGCAAGGCCCAGTACCTGACCTACCTGGCCCAGCCGATCGAGCCCAGCGGCAACTACTCCACGTTCGCAGAAGCCCAGAAAACCCGTGCCCCGCGGGTATACGTCGGCGCCAACGACGGCATGCTGCACGGTTTCGATACCGACGGTAACGAGACCTTCGCCTTCATCCCAAGCGCGGTCTTCGAGAAGCTCCACAAGTTGACCGCCCGCGGCTACCAGGGTGGCGCCCACCAGTTCTATGTCGACGGTTCGCCGGTGGTCGCCGACGCCTTCTTCGGCGGCGCCTGGCACACCGTGCTGATCGGCAGCCTGCGTGCCGGCGGCAAGGGCCTGTTCGCCCTCGACGTGACCGATCCCGCCAACATCAAGCTGCTCTGGGAAATCGGCGTGGACCAGGAGCCCGACCTAGGCTACAGCTTCCCCAAACCCACGGTCGCCCGGCTGCACAACGGCAAGTGGGCCGTGGTTACCGGAAACGGTTATTCCAGCCTGAACGACAAGGCCGCGCTGCTGATCATCGACCTGGAGACCGGGGCCATCACCCGCAAACTGGAAGTCACCGGCAGGACCGGCGTACCTAACGGTCTATCCAGCCCTCGCCTGGCAGACAACAACAGCGACGGCGTAGCCGACTACGCCTACGCCGGCGACCTGCAAGGCAACCTCTGGCGCTTCGACCTGATCGCCGGCAAGGTCAACCAGGACGATCCGTTCAGCCGAGCCAACGACGGCCCGGCGGTGGCCTCGAGCTTCAGGGTGTCTTTCGGTGGCCAGCCGCTCTATTCGGCGGTCGACTCCGCTGGCGCGGCGCAAGCGATCACCGCCGCGCCCTCGCTGGTTCGCCATCCGACACGCAAGGGCTACATCGTGATCTTCGGCACCGGCAAGTACTTCGAGAACAGCGACGCCCGGGCCGATACCAGCCGCGCCCAGACGCTCTACGGCATCTGGGACCAGCAGACCAAGGGCGAAGCCGCGGGCAGCACACCCCGACTGACGCGCGGCAACCTGCAGCAACAGACCCTTGACCTGCAGGCCGACTCGACCTTCGCCTCGACCGCTCGCACCATTCGCATCGCCAGTCAGAACCCGGTCAACTGGCTGAACAATGACGGCAGCACCAAGCAGTCCGGCTGGTATCTGGACTTCATGGTCAACGGCACCCTGAAGGGCGAGATGCTGATCGAGGACATGATCGCCATCGGCCAGGTGGTGCTGCTGCAAACCATCACCCCGAACGATGACCCCTGTGCCGACGGCGCCAGCAACTGGACCTATGGCCTCGATCCCTATACCGGCGGTCGCACCAGCTTCACCGTGTTCGACCTGGCACGCCAGGGCGTCGTGGACTCGAAATCCGACTACAGCTACAACAAGCAGAACGTCGCGGTATCCGGCACCGAGCAGAAAGGCCTGGGAGGCTTGACGCTGAGCACCAACGAACAGGGCAATCCGGAAGTCTGCTCCTCGGGCGAATGCCTGACCGTGAACCCCGGACCGAACACCCGTGGCCGCCAGAACTGGCGCCCCATCGAAGGAAAGAACTGATATGAAAGCGCTGTCCCTGCTGCTGGCCCTGGCCGTCCCCGGTCACTGCTGGGCCGAAGAACCCCAGACCTTCGAAGGCGCCGGCGTGGTCTTCGAAGTCCAGGTCGAGAAGAACCTGGTGGACATCGACCACCGGCTCTACCGCCTTCCCAACAGCACCGTCAGGAACGGCATGCCCAGCCTGTTCCAGGTCAAGCCGGGCTCCGTGGTGTCCTACTCTGGCACCGTCAGTCAGCCGTGGTCCACCATCACCGATATCTACATTCACAAACAGATGAGCGAACAGGAGCTGGCCGAGATGATCGAGAAAGAACAGCCCCGCCAGGACGGGGAGGAGCAGCCCCGATGAGGACAAGACAGAAGGGCTTCACGTTGCTGGAAATGGTGGTGGTAGTGGCGGTGATCGGCATCCTCCTCGGCATCGCCATTCCCAGCTACCAGAACTACGTGATCCGCTCCAACCGCACCGAGGGCCAGGCGCTGCTCTCGGACGCGGCCGCGCGCCAGGAACGCTACTACTCGCAGAACCCCGGGGTCGGCTACACCAAGGACGTGGCCAAGCTGGGCATGAGTTCGGCCAACTCGCCGAACAACCTGTACAACCTCACCATAGCGACGCCCACCAGCACCACCTATACCCTGACCGCCACGCCGATCAACTCGCAGACCCGCGACAAGACCTGCGGCAAGCTGACCCTCAATCAGCTCGGCGAACGCGGCGCAGCCGGCAAGACCGGCAACAACAGCACCGTCAACGACTGCTGGCGCTGAAACGAAAGAGCCCCTCTACGAGAGGGGCTCTTTTATTGCGCACGGTTCACAAAGCCTTGACCCGCAGTTCCTTGGGCATCGAGAAGGTAATGTTCTCCTCCCGCCCCTCCAGTTCCTGCTCCTCCGACGCCCCCCACTCGCGTAGCTGGGCGATAACGCCGCGCACCAGCACTTCCGGCGCGGAAGCGCCTGCGGTGATTCCGATGCGACGCACACCGTCGAACCAGCCGCGTTGCATGTCCTCGGCACCGTCGATCAGGTAGGCCGGCGTACCCATCCGCTCGGCGAGTTCGCGCAGGCGGTTGGAGTTGGAACTGTTGGGGCTGCCCACCACCAGGACCATGTCGCACTGGTCAGCCAGTTCCTTCACGGCATCCTGGCGGTTCTGGGTGGCATAGCAGATGTCGTTCTTGCGCGGCCCCTGGATCTGCGGGAACTTGGCGCGCAGGGCATCGATGACCTTCGAGGTGTCGTCCATCGACAGGGTGGTCTGGGTCACGTAGTGCAGGGCTTCGGGCTTGCGCACCTCCAGCGCGGCGACGTCGGCCTCGTCCTCCACCAGGTAGATGGCACCGCCGTTGCTGGCATCGTACTGGCCCATGGTGCCTTCCACCTCGGGGTGCCCTTCATGCCCGATCAGCACGCATTCGTGGCCGTCGCGGCTGTAGCGCACCACTTCCATGTGCACCTTGGTCACCAGCGGGCAGGTCGCGTCGAAAACCTTCAGGCCGCGCCCCTCGGCTTCCTTGCGGACCGCCTGGGAAACGCCGTGGGCGCTGAAGATGACGATGACGTTGTCCGGCACCTGATCGAGTTCCTCGACGAAGATGGCGCCGCGCTGGCGCAGGTTGTCCACGACGAACTTGTTGTGCACCACCTCGTGACGCACGTAGATCGGCGGGCCGAAGACATCGAGGGCACGGTTGACGATCTCGATGGCGCGATCCACGCCGGCGCAGAAGCCGCGGGGATTGGCGAGTTTGATTTGCATGGCGGTCTCGTGGGCGACGCGGTGATTGGACGAATGAACCTTGCTACCGCCCTCCCCGCTTGGGAAGGGCGCAGCGACCGACGGTTCAGGCCGGCTGGACGTCGATGATCTCGACTTCGAAGGCCAGGGTCTTGCCGGCCAGCGGATGATTGAAGTCGACGGTCACCTGCTGCTCATCGAACGCCTTGACCACGCCCGGCAGTTCGGTCTTGGCCGCGTCGTTGAAGATCACCAGCAGGCCCTCGGCCAGCTCCATGTCCTGGAACTGGTCGCGCGGCATGATCTGCACGTTCTGCGGATTCGGCTGGCCGAAACCCTGCTCGGGAAGAATGGTCAGGGTCCGCTTGTCGCCGGTCTTCAAGCCGAACAGCGCCTGTTCGAAGCCCGGCAGCAGGTTGCCGTCGCCGACCTTGAACGAGGCCGGCTGCTTGTCGAAGGTGCTGTCGACGACGTTGCCGTCCTCCAGCTTGAGGGCGAAATGCAGGGTGACGCGGCTCTCCTGGCCAATGCGGGTCGACTCAGCCATGGGCGGCTTCTCCGGATTTCTTCGATCTGAACATGTCGAGCGCCAGCATGACGGCGCCGACGGTGATGGCGCTATCGGCCAGGTTGAACGCCGGGAAGTACCAGCGGTTCTGCCAGTGCACCAGGATGAAGTCCACCACGTGGCCAAGGACCATGCGGTCGTAGAGGTTGCCCAGGGCGCCACCGAGCACCAGCGCCAGGGCGATGGCCAACCAGGTCTCGCCCTTCTTCAGGCGTTTCAGCCAGACCACCAGGATCGCGCTGACGACGATGGCGATCAGGGCGAACAGCCAGCGCTGCCAGCCCGAGCTGTCGGCCAGGAAGCTGAAGGCGGCACCGGTGTTGTAGGCCAGGGTCCAACTGAACAGATCGGGGATCACCACGATCTGCTGGTACATGCTCAGTTCGGCCTGGAAGAACGCCTTGCTGAGCTGGTCGAGGACGAACACCAGCACGGTGATCCACAGCCAGGGCAAGCGCCCGAAACGATCGACCTCAGGCATAGTGGCGAACCTCGCCGCTGCCTTCGATGTTCTCGATGCAGCGACCACACAGGTCAGGATGCGCAGCATGCTGACCGACGTCCTCGCGATGGTGCCAGCAACGACCGCACTTGGCGTGGGTCGACTTGACCACTTTCAGCTTGAGGCCGGCGACTTCGCTGTCCACCGCGTCGGCTGGAGCCGCCGACAGCGGCGCCAGGGTCGCGGTCGAGGTGATCAGGACGAAGCGTAGCTCGTTGCCCAGCTTGGCCAATTGGGCCTGCAGCGCGTCTTCCGCATACAGGGTGACTTCGGCCTGCAGGTTGCCGCCCACGGCCTTGGCCGCGCGCTGGTTCTCCAGCTCCTTGTTGACCGCGGCCTTCACTGCCATGACCTGTTCCCAGTACTGGCGATTCAGCGTCACGTCGGCCGGCAGTTCGCTGAGGCCGTCGTACCAGGTGGCGAGCATTACCGACTCGGCGCGCTCGCCGGGCAGGAACTTCCAGACTTCCTCGGCGGTGAACGCCAGGATCGGGGCGATCCAGCGTACGAGGGCCTCGGCGATGTGGAACAGTGCGGTCTGGCAGGAGCGCCGGGCGACGCTGTTGGCGCCGGTGGTGTACTGGCGGTCCTTGATGATGTCCAGGTAGAACCCGCCCAGCTCCTGTACGCAGAAGTTGTGCACCTTGGAATAGACGTTCCAGAAGCGGTACTCGCGGTACGCCTCTTCGATCTCGCGCTGCAAGAGCAGGGCACGATCGACCGCCCAGCGATCCAGGGCCAGCATTTCCTGGGGCGGCAGCAGATCCGTGGCCGGATCGAAACCGTTCAGGTTGGACAGCAGGAAGCGCGTGGTATTGCGGATCCGCCGGTAGGCATCGGCGCTGCGCTGGAGAATCTGCTGGGATACCGCGATCTCGCCCGAGTAATCGGTCGAGGCTACCCACAGGCGCAGGATGTCGGCGCCCAGGGTATCGATGACGGTCTGCGGCACCACGGTATTGCCCAGTGACTTGGACATCTTGCGGCCGGACTCGTCGACGGTGAAACCGTGGGTCAGCAACTGGCGGTACGGCGCATGGTTGTCGATCGCGCAGCCGGTCAGCAGCGAGGAGTGGAACCAGCCGCGGTGCTGGTCGGAACCTTCCAGGTAGAGATCGGCGACCGGGCCGCTGGCATGGCCGATCCGGTGGGAGCCACGCAGCACGTGCCAGTGGGTGGTGCCGGAGTCGAACCAGACGTCCAGGGTGTCGTTGATCTTGTCGTACTGCGCGGCCTCCTCGCCGAGCAACTCGGCGGCGTCGAGCTTGAACCAGGCTTCGATGCCTTCCTTCTCGACTCGCTGCGCGACCTCTTCCATCAGCTCGACGGTGCGTGGATGCAGTTCGCCGCTGGCCTTGTGCAGGAAGAACGGGATCGGTACACCCCAGTTGCGCTGGCGCGAGATGCACCAGTCGGGACGCCCGGCGATCATTCCGTGCAGGCGCGCCTGGCCCCAGCCCGGGACGAATTCGGTCTGGGTGATGGCTTCCAGCGCTCGCTCGCGCAGGGAAGCACCCTGCCTGGGCTGCTTGTCCATGCCGACGAACCACTGCGCGGTGGCGCGATAGATCAGCGGCGTCTTGTGCCGCCAGCAGTGCATGTAGCTGTGATTGATGGTTTCGTGGGCCAGCAGGCTGCCGACCTCTTCCAGCTTGGCCACCACGTTGGGGTTGGCCTTCCAGATGAACTGGCCGCCGAAGAACGGCAACGAGTCGACGTAGACGCCGTTGCTCTGCACCGGGCTGAGGATGTCGTCGTTGCTCATCCCGTAGCGCTTGCAGGTATAGAAGTCGTCTTCGCCGTAGGCCGGCGACGAGTGGACGATACCGGTGCCGGCATCGAGGGCCACGTAGTCGGCCAGGTAGACCGGCGACAGGCGCTCGTAGAACGGATGGCGGAAGTTGATCAGTTCCAGCGCCTCGCCCTTGGCGGTGGCGACCACCTTGCCCTCGCGCTGGTAGCGCGCCAGGCAGGACTCGACCAGGGCCTCGGCCAGCACCAGGTAACGATCGCCGGCATCGACCAGCGCGTAGTCGATCTCCGGATGCACGTTCAGCGCCTGGTTGGCCGGGATGGTCCAGGGCGTGGTGGTCCAGATGACGATCTGCGCCGGCTTGTCCAGGGCCGCCAGGCCGAAGGCCGCGGCCAGCTTGTCGGCATCCGCCACCGGGAAGCCGACGTCGATGGTCGGCGACTTCTTGTCGGCGTACTCGACCTCGGCCTCGGCCAGCGCCGAACCACAGTCGAAGCACCAGTTGACCGGCTTCAGGCCCTTGAACACGAAGTCCTGCTTGACCATTTCCGCGAGGGCGCGGATTTCGTTCGCCTCGTTGGCGAAATTCATGGTCTTGTAGGGGTTGTCCCACTCGCCGAGCACGCCCAGGCGGATGAAGTCGGCCTTCTGCCCTTCGATCTGCTCGGCTGCGTATTCGCGGCACAGTTCGCGGGTCTTGTCCGCCGGAAGATTCTTGCCGTGGGTGGTCTCGACCTTGTGCTCGATGGGCAGGCCGTGGCAATCCCAGCCCGGCACATAGGGCGCGTCGTAGCCCGCCAGGGTCTTGGAGCGGACAATGATGTCCTTGAGAATCTTGTTGACCGCGTGACCGATGTGAATGCTGCCGTTGGCGTACGGAGGGCCATCGTGCAGGACGAACTTCGGACGGTCGCCGCCAATGGCCCGCAGCTTCTGGTACAGACCGATGTCGTTCCAGAACTTCAGGGTTTCCGGCTCGCGCTGGGGCAGGCCGGCTTTCATTGGGAAGGCGGTTTCCGGAAGGTTTAGCGTCGCTTTGTAGTCGGTCATCTCAGGGCCTGTTCAGGATCTCTTCAATCAAGCGGTTGGCCCAGCCAGTAGGCCCGGGCGGCGGCGATATCCGCGAGAATCGCCGCCTTAAGTGCCTCCAGGGAGGCAAAACGCTGCTCGTCGCGCAGCTTCTGGTGGAAGGTCACCTGCAGATGCCGGCCGTATAGATCGCCGGCGAAATCGAGCAGGTGCACTTCCAGATGGGGACGGCCGTCGCCGTTCACCGAAGGGCGGGTGCCGATGTTCGCCACCCCCTGGCAACGCTGACCATCGACCAGCGTACTGACCAGGTAGACCCCGTTCAACGGCGCCTTGCGCCGTTTCAGTTGAATGTTGGCCGTGGGCGAGCCCAGTTGCCGGCCGAGTTTCTGTCCATGCAGGACCCGTCCGCTCAGGCTGAAGGGACGCCCCAGAAGGCGCTCGGCGAGATGCAGGTCGCCCTCGGCCAGGGCCTGGCGGACCCGCGTGCTGCTCACCCGCACGCCGTCCAGTTCGACGGTGGCGGCCGCCTCGACGGTGAACCCCTGCTCGCGACTGGCGTTCACCAGGAAGGCGAAGTCACCGGAACGGTCGCAGCCGAAACGGAAATCGTCGCCCACTTCAAGGTGCCGCACCGCCAGTCCATCGACCAGGACCTGGCGGACGAACTCGGCTGCCGACAGCTCGCGCAAGCGGCGGTTGAAGGCCAGGCAGAGCACCACGTCGACGCCCTGCCCACGCAGCAACTCGAGTTTCTCGCGCAGGCGGGTCAGACGCACCGGCGCCGAATCGGGGGAGAAGAACTCGCGCGGCTGCGGCTCGAAAATCACCACGCAGCTGGGTACGCCCAGCTCCAGCGAGCGCTCGCGCAGACGCGCCAGGATAGCCTGGTGCCCGAGGTGGACGCCGTCGAAGTTACCGATGGTGGCGACGCAGCCCCCGGCCAGGGGCTGCAGGTTGTGTAGTCCGCGAAGCAGCTGCATAGCACGCTTATTGCTCAGAAAGTGGTCGATTATACGCGTACCGGGCGCCGGACAACAGGCAAAACGGCATGATCCCGCCGCCAGCCCGGACGCGCTTCACAGCACCGCCCGACGGGAAAAGTCGCGCAGGCGGAAACCCAGCAGCGCGAGCATACCGAAATAGGCCAGGAGACCGGCAACCACCAGCAGGCCGAGGCGCAGGAATCGCTCCAGCATGGCGCCCTGCTCCCAGGCCGGCAGCCAGTGCATCGTGGCCAGCAGCACCGCCGACATCGCCAGCACCGCGACCACCAGCTTGACCAGGAACTTCGCCCAGCCCGGTTGCGGCAGGTACAGACGCTGCTTGCGCAGTTGCCAGTAGAGCAGGCCGGCATTCAGGCAGGCGGCCAGGCCGATGGACAGGGCCAGGCCGGCATGCTGAAGCGGGCCGATGAAGGCCAGGTTCATCAGTTGGGTGGAAACCAGGGTGAAGAGCGCGATCTTCACAGGCGTACGGATGTTCTGCTGGGCATAGAAGCCCGGCGCCAGAACCTTGACCAGGATGATGCCGAGCAGGCCGACGGAGTAGGCGACCAGCGCGCGCTGGGTCATCGCCGCGTCCACCGTGGTGAACTTGCCGTACTGGAACAGCGAGACGGTCAGAGGTTCGGCGAGGATCGCCAGGGCCAGCGAACAGGGCAGCACCAGCAGGAAGCACAGGCGCAGGCCCCAGTCGAGCAGGCGCGAGTACTCATGGCGATCCTTGTTCGAATAGGTCTTCGCCAGCATCGGCAGGAGGATCGTCCCCAGCGCCACGCCCAATACGCCGGAAGGCAGCTCCATCAGGCGGTCGGCGTAGTACATCCAGGACACCGAACCGGCTGCCAGGAACGAGGCGAAGATGGTGTTGATGATCAGCGAGATCTGGCTCACCGAGACCCCCAGGATCGCCGGCAGCATCAGCTTCATCACCCGCCAGACGCCGCTGTCCCTGAGGTTCAGGCGCGGCAGCACGAGCATGCCGATCTTCCTCAGGTGCGGCAGTTGATAGAGGAGCTGCAACAGGCCGCCGGCCAGCACCGCCCAGCCCAGCACCATGACCGGCGGATCGAAATAAGGCGTGAGGAACAGCGCGAAGCCGATCATTGCGACGTTCAGCAGGGTCGGCACGAAGGCCGGCACCGAGAAGCGGTTCCAGGTGTTGAGGATCGCGCCGGCCAGGGACGACAGCGAGATCAGCAATATATAAGGAAAGGTCACCCGCAGCAGGTCGGTGGTCAGGGCGAACTTTTCCGGGGTATCGGCGAAGCCCGGCGCGGTGACCCAGATAACCCAGGGCGCGGCGAGGATGCCGAGCGCCGTGACCAGCGCCAGCACCAGCGTGAGCAAGCCGGAAACGTAGGCGATGAAGGTCCGCGTCGCCTCCTCGCCCTGCTGGTTCTTGTACTCTGCCAGGATCGGCACGAAAGCCTGGGAAAACGCCCCCTCGGCGAAGATCCGCCGCAACAGGTTGGGCAGCTTGAAGGCGACGAAAAAGGCGTCGGTGGCGAGGCCGGCACCGAAGATCCGCGCCAGGATGGTATCGCGGACGAAGCCGAGGACCCGCGACAGCATGGTGATGGAACTCACCGCCGCCAATGATTTGAGAAGATTCATGGATGTCGGGCTGCCGGCATGTCGAAATTGATCCTGTCCAAGACCGCGACCGGCCGGGCCGGTTCATCGCGCGAGTGCGCCCTCGCCGCCGAACGGCGGTCCGCGAGGGCGCGCCGAGTGTAGAATGCGCGCCGGAATAAATCACCCGCAAGAAAGCAGGCGACATCCGTCGCCGATCTTTCCGGCCGCATGCGCAGCCCCTTGACAACCCCTGGAGGCGACGGCATTATTCGCGGCCTTAATTTGTTCGCTATTTACCCAGTTTTTTTCGAGGAGCTCGACGGTGGCCAACACACCTTCCGCCAAAAAACGCGCCAAACAGGCTGAGAAGCGTCGCAGCCACAACGCCAGCCTGCGCTCCATGGTGCGCACCTACATCAAGAACGTCGTGAAAGCCATCGACGCCAAGGACCTGGAAAAAGCCCAGGCCGCCTTCACCGCCGCTGTACCGGTGATCGACCGCATGGCTGACAAAGGCATCATCCACAAGAACAAGGCTGCTCGTCACAAGAGCCGTCTGAGCGGCCACATCAAGGCCCTCAGCACCGCTGCCGCCTAAGGCACGCCTTGCTCGAATAAAAAACCGGCCAATGGCCGGTTTTTTATTGCCCGCGACTCGCTCGCCTCAGCGAGCGGTCGGCCAGGGCATGAGGGGAATCGCCGTCACCGCGTTCTGCGGACTGCCCTCGATCACCCGGTCGCTGTAGACCAGATAGACCAAGGCATTGCGCTTGCGATCGAAGAAGCGCACCACCTGCATGCTTTTGAACACCAGCGAAGTGCGCTGCTTGAACACCTCTTCGCCATCCTTGAGTTCGCCACTGAACTGGATCGGCCCCACCTGGCGACAGGCGATCGACGCCTCGGCGCGATCCTCCGCCAGCCCCAGGCCGCCCTTGACCCCACCGGTCTTGGCGCGCGACAGATAGCAGGTCACGCCCTGCACCTTGGGATCGTCGAAAGCCTCGACGACAATCTTGTCGTTCGGCCCGACCCACTTGAACACCGTGGAAACCTCGCCGATCTCCTCCGCCCCGGCAAGCGCCGGCAACAGCAGCAGACCACCCAGCAACCCCGCGAGCTTGCGCATTCGCCCTCTCCTCAGACCAGAACCAGATTGTCGCGATGCACCAGCTCCGGCCCATCCACGTAGCCGAGCAAGGCCTCGATGGCATCCGTCGGCTGACCGAGGATCTTCTGCGCCTCCAGCGCACTGTAGTTGACCAGGCCGCGCGCCACTTCGCGCCCGCCCTGGTCCACACAGACCACCATCTCGCCGCGACGGAAGCTGCCCTGGACCGCCTTGACCCCAACCGGCAACAGGCTCTTGTGATCCTGGCTCACCGCCTTCACCGCCCCATCATCCAGCACCAGGGTGCCGCGCATCTGCAAGTGACCTCCCAGCCATTGCTTGCGCGCCGCCT
>NZ_SCND01000309.1:0-7160 GCF_005503585.1 Pseudomonas sp. 2VD | reverse complement strand
CGCTGGTAGAGCACCCGGGCGATGCCGACCCGCTGCAACTGGCCGCCGGAAAGCTGGTCGCAGCGCTGGAACAGCTTGTCGCCGAGATCCAGGCGTTGCAGCGCGTCGTGGGCGCCGGCGCGGTCCAGCGGATAGACCAGGCTGGCCAGGCTCTTCCACAGCGGCCACTGGCCGAGGCGTCCGGCCAGTACCGCGCTGACCACCCGCTGCCGTGGCGGCAGCGGCGGCGCCTGGTGGACCAGGCCGATGCGCGCGCGCAGGCGTTGGCGGGCGGCGGCGGATAGCGCCCAGGGCTCCTCGCCGAGCAGTTCGACACGGCCGGCGCTGGGCCGCCATTGGCTGGCGAGCACCCGCAGCAGGCTGGTCTTGCCGGCGCCGGAAGGTCCGATCAGGGCCACCCGTTCGCCGGCGGCCAGGCGCAGGCGGATGTCGGCGAGGGCGCGTTGGCCGTCGGCGTGGACCAGGTCCACGCCGTCGAGGCTCAGGCTCACTTCAGCAGGCCGGCGGCGCGTGCGGACTCCTCGATGCCCTTGTAGTTGTCCGGATTGGTCTCGATGAAGCGGCTGGCGGCCTGCAGGTCGAGGATCTCCTTGTCGGCCGGTTTCGCCGGGTCGAGGGCGAGGAAGGCCTGCTTGATCTTCTCGGCCAGGGCCGGGTCGAGGTTGCCGCGCACGGTCCAGTTGTAGTCGTAGTAGGTCGGCGTGGTGGCGAAGACCTTGACCTTGGCGGTATCGACCTTGCCGCTGTCCACCAGCTTCTGCCAGACCGAGGCGTTCAGCACGCCGGCGTCGACCTTGCCGGCCTGGACCCAGGCCGCGGTGGCGTCGTGGGCGCCGGAGTAGGCGACGCGGGAGAAGAACTGCTCGGGGACGATGCCGTCCTTCTGCATGAAGTAGCGCGGCATCAGGCTGCCCGAGGTGGAGGAGACCGAGCCGAAGGCGAAGGTCTTGCCCTTCAGGTCCTGCAGGGATTTCACCTGGGGATCGGCCGTGATGAATTTGCTGGTGAACTGCTGGTCCTGCTCGCGCTGCACCAGGGGGATGGCGTTGCCGGTCTTCAGCCGCGCCTGGACGAAGGTGAAGCCACCCAGCCAGGCCATGTCCAGGCGGTCGGCGGCCAGCGCCTCGACCACCCCGGCGTAGTCGGCCACCGGGACGAACTTCACCGGCATGCCGAGTTGCTTCTCCAGATAGGCGCCGAGCGGCTTGAACTTGCGCAGCAGTTCGGTGGGCGCTTCGTCGGGGATCGCCGAGACCTTGAGTTCTTTCAGGGCTTCGGCGTGGGCGAGCGCGGCGGACAGGGACAGGGCGATGCCGGCGGCGAGCGCCAGGGAGCGTTTCAACATGGGAGAGTTCTCCGGTTCAATGGCGGAAAAAACCCGGGGAGTATAGTGGTGCGCGGCCCGCTTGGGCAGCCGTCGCGGCGTTGCTCGCCGGCGCCTCGCGGGTAATATGGCGCTCCCCGTGCCCATTCGTTGCGTATTGGAGTCCGCCATGTCCGCTTCCCTGCCTTCCCTTGCCTTCGCCGGTCTCGGCCTGATGGGCGTGCCCATGTGCCGCCGGCTGCTGGCCGCCGGCTATCCGCTGGCGGTGTGGAACCGTTCGCCGGGCAAACGCGAGTTGCTCGCGGCCGAAGGCGCGAAAGCCGTCGAGGTCCCGGCCGAACTGGCCGCCGACGCGGAAATCCTGATGCTTTGCCTGGCCGATACCGCGGCGGTGCGCGAAGTGGTGTTCGGCGCCGGCGGCATCGTCGAGAACGCCAGGCCCGGGCAGTTGCTGGTGGACTTCTCCAGCGCCGAGCCGGCCGCCACCCGCGAGATGGCCGCCGAGCTGGAGGCGCGCTGCGGCGTGCGCTGGGTCGACGCGCCGGTCTCCGGCGGCACGCCGGGCGCGGAAAGCGGCAGCCTGGCGATCATGGCCGGCGGACGCGCAGCGGATATCGAGCGCCTGCGGCCGGTCCTCTCCCGGCTCGGCCAGCGCCTGACGCGCATGGGCGAGGTGGGCGCCGGGCAGGTGACCAAGGTCTGCAACCAGATGATCGTTGCCTGCAACGCCCTGGTGATCGCCGAAGTGGTGGCGCTGGCGGAGCGGGCCGGAGTCGACGCCAGCCTGGTCGCTCCGGCGCTGGCGGGCGGCTTCGCCGACTCGAAGCCGTTGCAGATCCTCGCCCCGCAAATGGCCGAGAGCCGTTACGAGCCGGTCAAGTGGCACGTACGGACCCTGCTCAAGGACCTCGATACCGCGGTGAAGCTGTCCCGCGAGCAAGGCGCGGCCACCCCGATGAGCGGGTTGGCCGCACAGCTGATGCGTCTGCACGGCAGCCAGGGCAATCTCGAACGCGATCCGGCGACCCTGGTGGAGCAATACCGGACCGCCGTCGAGTGAACCTCAGGCCTGGTTCAGGCTGCGCAGCGGCGGCGCGGCGTCGAAGCGGTAGGCGCGGAGGAACTCTTCCAGGGCCGCCAGCGGCAGCGGCCGGCTGAACAGGTAGCCCTGCACCAGCTCGCAATGGTTCTCCCGGAGGAACGCCAGTTGCTGCGGGGTCTCCACGCCCTCGGCGACGACTTTCAGATGGAGCTTCTGGGCCATCGCGATGATCGCCTGGGCGATTTCCATGTCCCGCTGCGAGGCGGGGATGTCCATGATGAACGAGCGATCCACCTTCAGCGCGTCCAGCGGCAGGCGGCGCAGGTAGGCGAGCGACGAATAGCCGGTGCCGAAGTCGTCGATCGACAGGCTGACGCCCAGCTCGCGGAGGCGTTCGAGCAGCGGGATGGTCTGGTCGATGTTGTACATCAGCGCGTCCTCGGTCACCTCCAGTTCGAGGAAGCACGCCGCCAGCCCTGCCTGCTCCAGCGCATGACGGACTTCGTCGACCAGGCTGGCCCGGCCGAGATTGCTGGCGCAGCAGTTGACCGCCACCCGCAGCCGTTCGTGGCCGGCCAGGTGCAGGCTGCGCAGGTCGCGGCAGGCGCGTCGCAGCACCCAGTCGTCGAGCTGGTCGATCATGCCGTTGGCTTCGGCCAGGCCGATGAAGCGGTCCGGACCGAGCAGGCCCTGGGTCGGATGGCGCCAGCGCACCAATGCCTCCAACTGGTGTACCTCGCCGTCGGCGAGGGCGAGGATCGGCTGGTAGTGCAGCTCCAGCTGGTCGTCGCGCAGGGCCTGGCGCAGTTCCTCCTCCATCTGCAGTTCCTGGGTCGCCCGCACCAGCAGTTGCCGGCTGAAGAACTGCGCGTTGTTGCGCCCGCAGGCCTTGGACTGGTGCAGGGCCAGGCCGGCGTTCTTCAGCAGCTCCTCGCACTGCTCGCCGTCGTTCGGGTAGAGGCTGACGCCGACGCTGGCGGTCATCACCAGGGTGCGCCCGTCCAGGGCGATGGGTTCCTTCATCTTCTGCATCAGGCGTTGCGAGAGGATGTGCGCCTCGTGGTCCTGGGTGAGGTCGGCGAGCACGCAGAACTCGTCGCCGGCGAAGCGCGCCACCACGTCGCTATCGCGCAACACGCTGCGGATGCGTTCGGAGACGATCTTCAGCAGCTCGTCGCCGGAGTCGTGGCCGAGGGAATCGTTGATCCGCTTGAAGTGATCGAGGTCGAGGAACATCACCGCCAGGCCCTTGCCTCTCAGGCGACAGTTCTCCAGGTGCTGGACGAACACTTCGTTGAATGCCGTGCGGTTCTGCAGGCCGGTCAGGCTGTCGTAGCGAGCCATCTGGCGCAGCGAGGCGTGGGCGTGGTCGAGCTGGTTGAGCAGGGCGTTGACCCGGCTGTTTTCGCTGAGCCGGCGCTCCCGTTGTTTCTCCGACCATGCGGCCCAGATGCCGCAGGCGGCGATGGCGCTGGCGAGCACTCCGGTGAGCCAGCCCAGGCGCAGCGAGTCGGCGCTGGCTTGCAGTTCCAGCGGCGTGCCGGCGGGTACGCTGAGCACCAGCGCGGCCATCCCGGTGAAATGCATGGCGGCGATGGCGCCGGCCAGCAGCAGGCTGGCGATCAGTTTCATGTAGCGGTAGCGCGCGCTGCGCCGGCCGCGCAGGTAGGGGACCGCGGCGAGGGCGGTGAAGGCGGCGCCGATGGCGATCAGTACCGAAAGGGCGAACAGCGATGGCTGGTAGTACTGGGTGGCCACCGAGCGCATCGCCGCCATCCCGGTGTAGTGCATGGCGGCGATGCCCAGGCCGATGCAGCAGGCGGCGAGCAGGCAGGGCAGCAGGCCGAAGCGCGGGCGGGCGGTCATGTACATCGCCAGGTACGAGGCGGCGACGGCGATCAGCAGCGACAGGCCGGTGATCGGCAGGTCGTAGCGCAGGGCGATCGGCGCGTGGAACGCGAGCATGGCGACGAAATGCGTGGCCCAGATGCCGCTGCCCAGGCAGAACGCCCCGACCCATTGCCAGCGGCGCGGGTGGCTCAGGCTGTTGCCGACCCGCTCGACCATGTCCAGCGCCGTGTACCCGGCGAGGCAGGCGACGAGGAAGGCGAGCGCCACCAGCGACGGAGAATAGGTGCAGTTCTGCAGCACGTAGCCGTCGACGGGAGACTCTCCGAGGAAGCGCAGGCCTTGCCAATCCATAGCGGTGTCTCCCTGGACACGGAAAACCCGCGGACGGCGCGGGCGCGGGCGCGGGCTGGGGATGGGGGTGGCATTGTGCTTCCAGTATAGATAGCGGGAGCCACCTGCAAGGTCGGCATGGAAGGAAGTCGCTGGCCGCCGACATACGGCCGGTTTCGGCATCTTCCCGGGGAGAAAAGGCATAGCTGAGCTTGTTCCGGCTCCATCGCCACGGGCATGATCGCTGCGCCCGCGAGGGCTCGCGAGGCTTCACGAAATTTTGACCAGGCGCCCGATAGAGTTCGGGCGCCCCGCCACGGGGGTGGCGGCGGTCCGTTACGTTTCAGGAGTTGCTTCAATGGGTGGGGGTATCAAGCGTTTCTTGCCGGCTATCGGTTCGACCCGGCTGGTGATGCTGTTCGCGCTGGTTCTGGTGGTGTTCTACAACGCGGCGACCTGGAAGGCCCTGCATGGCCTGGTGCCGCTGCAAGGCTTGAAGGGCTTCGCGTTCTTCGCTTCGTTCGCGGCGTTCCTGTGGGCCGCCTTCACGCTCCTGCTGACCCTGGTTTCCTTCCGCCCGCTGCTCAAGCCGGCCTTGACCCTGGTCGCCCTGTGCTCGGCCGGCGCGACCTACTTCATGGGTAGCTACGGCATCAGCATCGACACGGTGATGGTGCAGAACGTCTTCGAGACCAACGCCACCGAGGCCGGCGACCTGGTCAACCCGACCCTGCTCGGCTACCTGCTGCTGCTCGGTGTCCTGCCTTCGCTGCTGATCTGGCTCTGGCCGGTACGCTACCGGCCGTTCTTCCGCGGCCTGCTGAACAAGATCCTGACGCTGCTCGGCTGCCTGCTGATCGTCGCGGTAATGGTAGGCAGCTTCTATTCCACCTACGCGCCGATCTTCCGCGAGGAAGACAAGCTGACCCACTTCATCAACCCGACCAACTACATCTACGCGGTGGGCAAGTACGCCAAGCAGCGCCTGGTGATCAAGGAGCACCTGGTGGTCGAGCCGATCGGCCTGGACGCCCGCCAGGCGCCGGCTGCGCTGCAGCGACAGAAGAAATCGCTGCTGGTGTTCGTGGTCGGCGAGACCGCCCGTGCCGACCATTTCTCGCTGAACGGCTACGCCCGCGAGACCAACCCGGAGCTGAGCAAGCAGGACATCGTCAACTTCACCCAGGTCCGTTCCTGCGGCACTTCCACCGCGGTCTCGGTGCCCTGCATGTTCTCCCAGTACCCGCGCGAGGACTACAGCGACAAGAAGGCCAAGACCCACGAAGGCCTGCTGGACATTCTCCAGCGTGCCGGCGTGCAGGTGTTGTGGCTGGAGAACAACAGCGACTGCAAGGGCACCTGCCTGCGGGTGCCCAACCGGGACATCCCGAAGACCCAGCCGAGTCCGTTCTGCGACGGCAAGAACTGCCTGGACGAGTCGCTGCTGGTAGGCCTGCAGGAGTACATCGACGGGTTGCAGGACGACGCCATCATCGTCCTGCACTCCGATGGCAGCCACGGTCCCGAGTACTACGAGCGCTACCCGAAGGAGATGGAGCGCTTCCAGCCGGTATGCCGGACCAACCAGCTCGGCAGTTGCAGCAAGGAAGAGCTGGTGAACGTCTACGACAACACCATCCTCTATACCGACCACTTCCTGACGAAGGTGATCGAATTGCTCAAGCGGAATGCCGACAAGCGCGATACGGCGATGATCTACGTGTCCGACCACGGCGAGTCGCTGGGCGAGAATGGCGTCTACCTGCACGCGGCGCCCTATTCGATCGCGCCCCAGGCGCAGATCCACGTGCCGATGGTCATGTGGTTCGCCCCGCAGGCGCTGGGCAACTGGGGCATCCAGCGCAGTTGCCTGGACGGCAAGCGCGACGACAAGGACCTGAGCCACGACAACCTGTTCCACTCGGTGCTCGGCCTGCTGGACGTACAGACTTCGCTGTACCAGCCGGCGCTGGACATCTTCGCCAGTTGCCGCGCGCCCAGGGCAGCCCAGTGAGCGACGGGGGCTGAAAGAAAAAAGGCCGTGGAGGATTCCCCCCACGGCCTTTTTCGTCGGCTTTCGCCTTATTTGTCGCGGACCAGCAGGACCGGACGCGAAGCCACGCGGATCAGGCCTTCCGCCACGCTGCCGAGCATCAGGCGGCGCATGCCGCGACGACCATGGGTGCCCATGACCACCACGTCGGCATCGCTGGCCTGGGCCTCGAGTTCGATGCGCTCGGCGATTTCCTCGCTGGCGCGCTCCTGGCAGACGCGATCGAAGGTGGCGCCTTCGACGTTGCTCGCCTCGACCTTCTCGCGGGCCTTGGCCAGGACGTCATCGGCGGCTTTCAGCGCGGCTTCGCGCAGCGGCTCGGGGTTGTAGTACACCGCGTAGTCGGGAAGGTGGCGCAGCGGGCTGTCGACGATGGTGATGACGCGCAGCTTGCCGCCGCTGAGGCCGGCCAGCTTGATGGCCTCTTCCAGGGCGCGGTCGGAGACCGGGCTGCCGTCCACGGCTACCAGAATGCGATCGTACATAAGGTGTCCCTCCAGAGTGAGTGTCCGCCCGCCGGGCGTTCTTGAAACTTCAAGGACACTGTAGACCCTCGCGGG
>NZ_SCND01000308.1:0-7185 GCF_005503585.1 Pseudomonas sp. 2VD | reverse complement strand
GGCCTGATCAGTGCCCGCGGCCCGCTGAGCATCGAGCGGCTGAACGTCCTCGACAACCGCCAGGGCGGCGAGATTTCCAGCCAGCAGGGCTTCGAGCTGCTGGCCAGGCGCATCGACAACGGCCAGCAGGGGCGCATCATCAGCGCCGGGAAACTGCGCCTGGACGCCGACGCGCTGGGCAACGCCGGCGCCGGCCTGCTCTCCGGATGGCAGGGCCTGACGGTGACAGGCGGGAGCCTGGACAACAGCGCCGGCGGCACCCTTTCGAGCAAGGACGGCGAGCTGGCCATCAGCCTCGGCGGCGCGCTGGACAACCACGGCCAGGGCGCGCTGGTCAGCAAGGGCGCGCAACGGATCGACGCCGCCAGCCTGGATAACGCCCAGGGCATCGTCTCCGGCGAAAGCGACGTGACCCTGAGCATCGCCGGGAAGCTGGACAACGGCCAGGGCGGCCTGGTCTCGGCGCAGCGCGCGCTGAGCTTCGAGCGCGACGATACGCTGCTGAACAACGCCGGCGGCCGGATCAACGGCGGCAGCCTGCTGCTCAAGGGCGCCAGCCTGGATAACAGCGACGGCCAGTTGATCAGCCAGGGCCGGCTCGACGCCATCCTCGGCGGCGCCCTGGTCAACACCGGCGCGGCGCGCCTGGCCAGCGGCGGCGACCTGCTGCTGCGCAGCGCCAGCGTCGACAACCGCGGCGGCAAGCTGGTCAGCCAGGGGCTGCTGGAGATCAGCGCCGGCAGCCTCGACAACAGCGCCTCCGGCACCCTCGCCAGCCAGGCCGACATGAGCCTGCGCCTGGTCGGCGGCGCCCTGCGCAACCAGCAGGACGGCCTGATCTTCAGCCAGGCCGGCGCCCTCGAGGTGCAGGCCGGCAGCCTGGACAACCGCCAGGGCACGCTCCAGGCCCAGGGTGACAACCGGCTGCGTATCGGCGGCGCGCTGGACAACCAGGGCGGCCGCCTGGACAGCCGGGCCGGCAACCTCGACCTGCAGAGCGGCAGCCTCGACAACGGCGCCGGCGGCGTGCTCAACAGCGCCAAGGGTTGGCTGAAGCTGGTCACCGGGCTGTTCGACAACAGCGCCGGCGTCACCCAGGCGCAGTCGCTGGAGATTCGCGCCGGGCAAGGCGTGCGCAACCAGCAGGGCCATCTCTCGGCGCTGGGCGGCGACAACCGCATCGTCACCGCCGACTTCGACAACCAGGGCGGCGGCCTCTACGCCAGCGGCCTGCTCAGCCTCGACGGCCAGCGCTTCCTCAACCAGGGCGCGGCGGCGGGCCAGGGCGGCAAGGTCGGCGCCGGGCGCATCGACTTCAGCCTGGCCGGCGCGCTGGCCAACCGCTTCGGCCAGTTGGAAAGCGAAAGCGAGCTGCACCTGCGCGCCGCCGCGATCGACAACAGCGGCGGCAGCCTGCGCGCCCTCGGCCGCAGCGGCAGCACGCGGCTGGTCGCTGGCGACCTGAACAACGCCTACGGCGTGCTGGAAAGCGCCAACCAGGACCTCGACCTGCAACTGGGCAGCCTGGCCAACGCCGGCGGGCGCATCCTCCACACTGGCAACGGCACCTTCGGCCTGGATTCCGGGCAGGTGATCCGCGCCGGCGGCGAACTGACCACCAATGGCCTGCTGGACATCCGCGCCAGCGAATGGACCAACAGCAGCGTGCTGCAAGCCGGACGCCTGAACCTGGACATCGGCACCTTCCGCCAGACGGCCGAGGGCAAGCTGCTGGCGGTGCAGTCCTTCACTGGCCGCGGCGGCGACTGGAGCAACGACGGCCTGCTGGCCAGCGACGGCAGCTTGCGACTCGACCTGAGCGGCGGCTACCGTGGCAACGGCCGCGCCACCAGCCTCGGCGACTTCGCCCTGAACGCCGCCAGCCTCGACCTCGGCAATGCCGCCAGCCTCGCCGGCGGCGCCAATGTCACGCTTGGCGCCGGCAACCTGCTGGTCAACCGTGGGCGGATCACCGCCGCCGGCGACCTCGTGGCCAGCGCCGCGAGCCTGAACAACTACGGCACCCTGGGCGGCGGCGGCAACCTGCGATTGAACGCGCCCGCCCTGCTCAACGAGCGCGGGTTGCTGTTCAGTGGCGCCGACATGACCTTGCGCGCCGGCGACATCACCAACCTCTACGGGGATGTGTACAGCCTCGGCAGGCTGGATATTGCCCGCGACGATTCAAGTGGCAAGGTGAGTTCCTTCAAAAATATTTCAGCGAGTGTTGAAAGCTCAAATGACCTGAGATTACTTGCTGAGGTAGTTGAGAATAAAAAAGAAATTTTTGATGTTTCGTCTGAGTTTCTTTCTGGGGCTATTGGAGTTCGTTGCTTTGACTGTTCGGCAGTAGGAGGGAAAGAGGACAAGTTTGCCAGTCATTTGGTCTTGTTGGAAAATTACAAGACTCAGCTTCTAAAGGATTCTCCCTCCTCAAATATCACCTCAAGAGGGAACATTTTCATCTTGGGGGGACGGCTCAAGAATCAGGGGAGCACCATAGCGGCGGCGGGTGATATTTCTATTTCGGCTCAGGATTTCGCTAACGAAGGGTATGTGTTGGGTGAGTACTCCGTTAGGAAAGCATTGGATTTCAACTACAGCTATGAGGCGAGAGTTGAGGTTTGGCGAAAAATTATGGAGTACAACTCCATAAATGACCTTGCCTATGATAATGGCAAGATTGAATATAGTAATTTCGGTGGTGCTGTTCATTTCTGGAATAAAAATTGGGATGAATCCATTGTGGATTCAGTATATTTCCGAACTGGCGGAAGGGATGGTTACTGGCACGCAGGCTTCGGGACCATTGTTATAGATGACATAGCCAGGGACAAATTTGACTATATCTCTGTTGCACCGGCTTATGACCCGTCTCGTGGAGCCTTACCACCAGATTTTCTCAGAAATGCAAAAGTATTCGATGAGCTTACTATATCGAAAAGTGATGTTGCTCCCGTCGCTAATGCAGTTGTACAGGCTGGAGGCAAAGTCTCTATCAATGCAGAGAAGTCATTGCAGAACAGTATTGTTCGAGAAGGGCAGCCCATTTCTCGGGGGGTAGAAAAGAACCTGCTAACGGGGCTGTCCGGGAACACCTCCAACGTTGTGGTGCTGAGCCAGGCACTTCCGCCTGATCTAGCCAGGAAGCAGATCAATCCGCTCACCCTACCGGGCTTCAGCCTGCCTCAAGGCCAGAATGGGCTCTTCCGCCTGGCGTCCCAAGGAGCCCAGGTGAACCAGGCAAGTGGTGCTCTGAAATCCGCCAGCGATCTCACCCAGAGCGGCCATGGCGTATCTGTATCCGCACAGGCAGGCAGTGGCGCAAGTGGCTGGAGTACCCAGGCGCGTCGTGTCGGCGATGATCGGGTCACCTCGCTTACCAGTTCCGCCTATCAAGGCCGGGTAGCTGAGGCTATCGATGCGCTACGGGCTTCCGCGCCAATCTCGGGCGACGGGGGAAACACTGGCCGTTTCCAGGCCGGTGAGCACCAGGCGACCACGGGACTGGGTGGACTCGTCGAGGGCAATGCATCGGGTCACAGCGGCAATGGCGTCATCCTCGCCGATCTGCGCGGTGGTCTACCCTCGTTCTCAAGCCTTCCCGCGGCTGATCGTATTCAAGGCACAGCGCCCGGTCACGATGGGAATGGAACTATTCTCGCCAATTGGCAGGGTGCGCAGGCGACGGTCCAGGCCTCGCCTTCGACAGTGCGTGTAGAGGGGGTAGTTTCCAGTCCAGGTGGCAATGGCAGCATCCTTGCCGATCTGCCGGCTGAGCAGTCGTCGGTGCAGGCACTGCCTTCGGCCGTTAGGGCTCAGGGCAGCCTGCCTCGCCTCGAAGAGCGGAGCGCCGTTCTTGCCGAGCCTCCGGTTGGGCAGCCAGCGTTGCAAACCCTGCCGTCGGTTGCGCGCGTTGAGGGCGTGCCCAGCAATGCCACACCGAGCAACAGCCACAAGTATCTGATCGAGACCAACCCGGCGCTCACCGAGCTGAAGCAGTTCCTCAACTCGGACTACCTGCTCGGTGGCCTGGGTATCAATCCGGATGACAGCAAGAAGCGCCTGGGCGACGGTCTATACGAGCAGCGCCTGGTACGCGAAGCGATCGTCCAGCGTACGGGGCAGCGCTTCATCGCCGGATTGAACAGCGACGAAGCGATGTTCCGCTATCTGATGGACAACGCCATCGCCAGCAAGGACGTATTGGGACTGACCCCTGGCGTCACCCTCAGCGCCGCCCAGGTGGCCGCGCTGACCCACGACATCGTTTGGCTGGAAGAAGTCGAGGTGAATGGCGAGAAGGTCCTCGCCCCCGTGGTCTACCTGGCCCAGGCCGAGGGGCGGTTGGGCCCGAACGGCGCGCTGATCCAGGGGCGCGACGTGAACCTGATCACCGGCGGGGACCTGAGGAACGCCGGTACCCTGCGCGCGCAGAACGACCTTAGCGCGACAGCCGGCAACATCGACAACAGCGGCCTGATCGAGGCCGGCAACCGCCTCGACCTGCTGGCCAGCGGCTCCATCCGCAATGACCAGGGCGGCATCATTGCCGGGCGCGAGGTAAGCCTCTCCGCCCTTACCGGAGACGTCATCAATGAACGGACGGTGACCCAGCACCAGTCCTCCTACAGGGGAACCGGTACCACTGAGGCATTTGCCGATAGCGCTGCGCGTATCGAGGCTGCGCAGAAGCTGACCGTTTCGGCAGGACGCGATGTAGCCAATATTGGCGGTGTCATCGACAGCAAGGGCGACCTCGCCTTGCAAGGCGGCAGGGATGTCCTGGTTTCGGCTGCGGTAGCGGAGCGGGGCTGGACGGCAGGAAGCCAGGCATACCAGACCCAGACGACCCAGATGGGCGCCGAGGTCGTGGCGGGGCGCGATATCAGCGTCAGCGCCGGACGCGATATCAGCGTCGTGGGCAGCCGCATCGACGCTCGTCGCGACGTGACATTCGAGGCGGGTCGCGATGTGGGCCTGGTCGCGGCTGCCAACGAAGAGCATGCCTATGGCAAGACCAAGAAGGTCACTTTCCAGGACGACAAGATCACCCAGCAGGCCACTCGCGTGGACGCTGGCGGCGACCTGGCGATCAATGCCGGACAGGACCTGCGGCTGGTCGCGAGCCAGGCCAGCGCCGGCGACGAGGCCTACCTGGTGGCCGGCGACAAGCTGGAACTGCTGGCCGCCAACGACAGCAGCTACTACCTCTACGACAAGAAGAGCAAAGGCAGCTTCGGTAGCAAGAAGACCCGGCGCGACGAAATCACCGATGTGACGGCAGTGGGCAGCCAAATATCCAGCGGCGGCGACCTCACACTGCTCAGTGGCGGCGACCAGACTTACCAGGGCGCGAAGCTGGAATCGGGCAACGACCTGGCCATCGTCAGCGGCGGCGCGGTGACCTTCGACGCGGTGAAGGACCTGCACCAGGAGAGCCACGAGAAGAGCAAGGGCGACCTGGCGTGGCAGTCGTCGAAGGGCAAGGGCCAGACCGATGAAACCGTACGCCAGAGCCAGCTCGTCGCCCAGGGCAACCTGGCGATCAAGGCCGTGGAAGGCCTGAAGATCGACCTCAAGCACATCGACCAGAAGACCGTGAGCCAGACCATCGACGCGATGGTGCAGGCGGATCCGCAACTGGCCTGGTTGAAGCAGATGGAGCAGCGCGGCGATGTGGATTGGCGGCGCGTGCAGGAACTGCATGACAGCTGGAAGTACAGCAACTCCGGGCTGGGCGTCGGCGCGCAGTTGGCGATAGCGATTGTCGTGACTTACTTCACGGCGGGTGCGGCGAGTGCGGCATTGGGATCGATGGCGGGTGTGGGGGCGGGCTCAGGAAGCATGATGGCTGCTGCCGGTAGCACTGCAATGGTCCAGGCCGGTACAGCAGTAGGAACAGCTGCCGCCGGCTGGGCGAATGCCGCTGGAACTGCCGTGGCTATGGGCATGGCCAGCAATGGAGCGATCAGCACCATCAACAACCGGGGAAACCTGGGGGATGTCGTCAAGGACGTGACCTCCAGCGATGCGCTGAGGGGCTATGTAGTCGCTGGCACGACTGCGGGGCTGACTGCCGGCGTCTACGACAAATGGACCTCGACCCAGACCGGCACCTCGACCGCTCTACCGAACACCGGGGCCGTGGCGCCCGCCGCAGGGTTGGGCACCTGGCAAGGTGTGGGCCAGTTCACCTCGAACCAGTTGCTGCAGAATGGCACTTCGGTGCTGTTGGACCGGGCGCTGGGCGGCAAGGGCAGCCTGGGCGATGCGTTGCAAAACAGCCTGGCAAATGCCTTCGCGGCCTACGGCTTCAAGCTGATTGGCGACACCACCCATGGCGTACTGGACGACGGCAGCCTCGGCAAGATCGGCTTGCACGCCCTGATGGGAGGTCTGGCCGCCGAAGCGGTCGGTGGCGATTTCCGTACCGGAGCCCTGGCTGCGGGAGTCAACGAGGCGCTGGTGGATAGCCTCGCCAAGCAATACGCCAGCCTGCCCATCGATGACAAGAAGGGCCTGCTGATCATGAGTTCGCAGTTGATCGGCGTGCTGGCGGCTTCGACGCAGGGCGATGCGGACGCCAAGAGCTTGCAGACAGGAGCCTGGGTGGCGGGGAATGCCACCCAACACAACTACCTCAGTCATTGGCAGGAGGAGAAGAAGCGGCAGGAGGTCGATGGCTGCAAGGACAAACAGCTCTGCAAAACCGGAATAGAAGCCAAATGGGCAATTATTTCGGCCCAGCAGGATGTTGGTATCGTCGTAGGTGTTGGAGGAGGCATTGGTCTTTCGACAGCTGAAACCGCAGTGGGTGTTTATGAGCTGGTCAAGAACTGGAGGGAAACCTATGCAGCTCTGGAGCAGTTGGCCACTTCGCCAGAGCTCCGGCAGCAATTTGGCGATAGCTACCTGAAGGGGCTGGAGGAGCGCGCCGCATTCTTGACCCAGGCTTACGAGGATGCCGGCTGGCAAGGTTCGGTCACAGCTGGTGTCGAGGGCGGTAGGTTCGCTGCGGAACTTGTTGGCGTTCTGACGGCAGTGAAAGGTGGCGCGCAGATAACCGCCAAGCTGCCAACAGCAGCCAAGAACTTGGTCAGCGCGATTGCGGAGTCACCTGTTTCCGGTAGTATGAGTTCGCAGTTCGGGGCAGTGGGGGACTTGGGTCGGCTGGGTGGGGGA
>NZ_SCND01000307.1:0-7258 GCF_005503585.1 Pseudomonas sp. 2VD | reverse complement strand
GCTTCTCCACCCATGAGATCTGGCATCGCGTGGAGAGCGATGTCGCGGTTCGCGAGCGCCTGCTCCAGCTCGACGGCGCGCGCCAGGAAGTGGTCCGGGTCGATGGGCGCACCAACAAGCGCCTGCAGCGCGCCCAGCACCGGGTGCGCCTGCTGCTCAGCGAGATCGACGAGTTCTACAGCAACTACAAGGTCAGCCGCGACCTGATCGAGTTGCGCAACCTGGCGCTGGTCGCCGAACTGATCATCCGCTCGGCCATGCAGCGCCGCGAAAGCCGGGGCCTGCACTACACGCTGGATTATCCGGACCTGCTGCCCGAAGCCCGCGACACTATCCTGGTGCCGCCCATCTACGGCGACTGAAGCGCAGGCGGACACGCAGGCGCCGATGGCTGTCGGCGCCCAATGCATCGGCCGGGATACAGCAGCCAAGGATGCGCCAGCGGCCCGGCAGGCGCACGCGCAGTACGATCAGCCAGGGCAGCGCCAGGCTGTCCGGGCGCAATTGCACCGCTTGCCAGCCGCTTCCGGCGCTCCACAGCTGCCAGCCCTGCTCGTCATGGCGCAACCCACGGAAGGCCCGCGAGCCGCGCAGCAGTACCTGGCGGTACAGCCCCCAGGCACCGTAGGCCAGGCAGACCAGCGCCAGCGGCGGCTTCAGCCAGACCGGCAGCGCCGCCAGCAGGATCGACAGCAGCGCCAGGGCCCACAGTGCCAGGCTCGCCGCCAGCAGGATCGGAGAGACCCGCCAGCGGCATTCGAACGGCTCAATCCGGCTGGACACGGTCCAGGATCATCCGCACCATCCGCCGCAGGTCGGCGTCTTCCGGCTCGCCGCGCTGCATGAACCAACCGAACATGTCCTGGTCCTCGCACTCCAGCAGCTTGCGGAAGCGCGCCTGGTCCTCGGCGTCCAGGCCCGGGTAAACCTCCTGCACGAAAGGCACCAGCAGCACATCCAGTTCCAGCATGCCGCGACGGCTGTGCCAGTAGAGTCGTTTCAGTTCGGTTTCATCTGCCATGTTCGGGCTCCTCGAAAACGCCCGGCATTATAGGGCGGTTGCGCTCGAATGGCGCGGCCCGATGACGAGGCGTCGCTCCGCCGGCGTCCGCCCTTGGTCGTATTGCCCGGCAAACCAAGGGTATCCGCGCGGGACGCAGGCCCATGCCGACGGCGGCCTCGGAAGTGTCCGACAACCGTCAAGGCGGATGCGCCAGGCATTCTTGCCCGCTGACAAGCCTCGGACCGAGTTCTATGATGACGGTCCTGACTGACTGACCGCGCAGCATCGCAATGGCCGACCCCGCTTTCCACACCCCGCTAGTCCATGAAGGCATCCTCGCCGTCCGCGGCCCGGACGCCGCCAAGTTCCTCCAGGGCCAGCTGACCTGCAACCTCGCCTACCTGAACGACGAGACCTCCAGCCTCGGCGGCCGCTGCAACATCAAGGGCCGCCTGCTATCGAGCTTCCGCATCCTGCCCGAGGGCGACGGCCTGCTGCTGGCGATGGCCGGCGAGCTGCTCGAGGCCCAGTTGGCGGACCTGAAGAAATACGCCGTATTCTCCAAGGCCAGCCTTGCCGACGAGAGCGCAGCCTGGCTCCGCATAGGCTTGCGCGACGCCAGCGAGGCACTGCGCGCCCTGGGGATAGACACCCCGGCGGAGAGCGGCAGGATCGCCCGCCACGGCGACCTGCTCGCCGTCGCCCTGGGCGACGCCCGCGTCGAGCTATGGGTTCCGGCGCAGCGCGCCGAGGCGGTGCTTGCCACGCTCCGCGAGCACAGCCGCGAGGCGCCGCTCGACGATTGGCTGCTCGGCCAGGTGCGCGCCGGCGTCGGCCAGGTGTTCGGCGCTACCCGCGAGCTGTTCATCCCACAGATGATCAACCTGCAGGCGGTCGGCGGGGTCAGCTTCAAGAAGGGCTGCTATACCGGCCAGGAAATCGTCGCCCGCATGCAGTATCTCGGCCGCCTCAAGCGCCGCCTGTATCGCCTGGCGCTGGACGCAGACGAGGTGCCGGCGCCCGGCACCGGGCTGTTCTCGCCGGTCCATTCCACCAGCGTCGGCGAAGTGGTACTGGCCGCCCGTACGCCGGAGAACAGCGTGGAATTGCTCGCCGTGCTGCAGGACGACGCCGTCGCCGACGGCCGGATCAGCCTCGGAAGCGCCGAAGGAGCGCCGCTCGTCCTCCTCAATCTGCCTTACACGCTGGACAGCGACAGCGAAATCCAGCGCTGACCGTAAACTGTGCCTCGCCGTCCGCGGACGGCCCGCCAGTATTCCCATGGCCGGTGCACGTACAGCGTGCTCCGGCCATTGCGTTTTCAAAGGAAATGCCATGAGCAAGCTTGCCGACAAAGTCCAACAGGACCTGATCCGCGCCATCGATCAGGATGAACTGGTGCTGCCGACCCTGCCCGAGGTGGCCCTGCAGGTCCGCGAGGCGGCGGAGGACCCGGATGTCAGCATCCAGGCCCTGAGCAAGGTGATCGGCAACGACGCGGCGCTGACCGCGCGCATCATCCGCGTGGTGAACAGTCCGCTGCTGCGCAGCCCGAAGGAAATCACCGACCTGCAGATGGCGATCAGCCGGCTGGGCATCAACTACACCTGCAACCTGGCCACCGGCCTGGCCATGGAGCAGATGTTCCAGGCCACCACCGACGTGGTCGACCGCAAGATGCGCGAAGTCTGGAACAAGAGCACCGAGATCGCCGGCATCTGCCACGTGCTGGCCCGTCACTACACCCGCCTGGCGCCGGACCAGGCGACCCTGGCCGGGCTGGTGCACCAGATCGGCGTGCTGCCGATCCTCACCTACGCCGAGGATCACAACGAGCTGCTGTCGGACTCCATCAGCCTGAGCCACGTGATCGAGCGCATCCATCCGCTAATCGGCGAGCGCATCCTCAAAGCCTGGGATTTCCCCGCGCCGATCGCCGAGGTCCCGCGCCAGCACCTGGACTTCACCCGCAACTCGCCGCGCGCCGACTATACCGACCTGGTCCAGGTCGCCACCCTGCAGAGCTACCTTGGCAGCGAGCATCCCTATACCCGCCTGGACTGGAGCCAGATCCCGGCGTTCGCCAAGCTCGGCCTCGAACCGACCGTCGACATGAAGGAAGACGAGGACCTCTCCAGCGCCCTGGAAGCCGCCACCAGCATGCTGCAATAGGCCCGCCCTACTCCGCCGGGAAGCGCACCCGCACCAGCAAGCCGCCCAGTTCGCCCTGGTCGAGCTGGATCTGCGCCCGGTGCGCCCGGCAGACCTCGCCGACGATCGCCAGCCCCAGGCCGCTGCCGGGGCTGTCGCCGCGCCGGTAGAAGCGCTGGAAGACCCGCTCGCGGTCGGCGGCGGGAATTCCCGGACCATCGTCTTCCACTTCCAGCACTCCCCCCTCCAGCACCCTGAGGATCACGTTGCCGCCCTGCGGGGTGTGCGCCAGCGCGTTGTCCAGCAGGTTGCTGAGCAATTCGTTGAGCAGCGTCGGTTCACCCTGGATCCACACCGGCCCGGCGCTTTCCAGCGCCAGCGAGGCTCCCCGCGCATAGGCCAGCGGCGCCAGCGCCAGGCCCAGTTCCCGGGCCAGGGCGGTCAGGTCGATACGCTCGGCGCCGCCCTCGGCGATGGCCTGGGCGCCGCTTTCGATGCGCGCCAGGGAGAGCAGCTGGTTGGCCAGATGGATCAGGCGGTCGGTGTTCTTCGCCGTGGTCTCCAGGGTCGAACGCCAGGCTTCCGGCTCCTGCTCGCGCAGGCCCAGTTCCAGGCGCGCCTTGAGCGCCGCCAGCGGGGTGCGCAACTCGTGGGCGGCATCGGCGATGAACTGCGACTGCCGCTCGAACAGGCTGCGCAGGCGCTGGGTGAAGTGGTTCAGCGACTCCACCAGCGGCCGCAATTCATGTTGGACCTCGAGCATCGGCAACGGCCGCAGGTCGTCCGGCTGGCGCTCTTCCACCTCGCGGCGCAGGCGATCCAGCGGACGCAGCGCGGCGCTCACCGCCAGCCACACCAGCACCAGCGCGCCGACGCCGAGGACGCCCAGGCGCAACAGGGTATCGGTCATCAGGCTGCGCGCCATGCGCTCGCGGGCGCCTTCGGTCTCGGCCACGCGGATCTCCGCCATGCCGCTCATGCTCGGTTCGCTGACCGGCTGCAGCAGGCTCACCACGCGTACGTCGACGCCCTGGTAGACGCCGTCGTAGAACTTCGCCAAGGCCGGGTAGTCGTCGGTGCGCAGGGTCTCGGCGGGTGCTGCCGGAAGATTCTCGTAGCCGGAGATCATCCGACCATGGATGTCGTTGACCTGGTAGAAGATCCGCCCGGCGCTGTCGTAGGCGAAGGTATCCAGCGCCACGTAGGGGACGTCGGCGCGCAGGGTGCCGTCCTTCTCGTAGAGCCCGTCGGCGATCGCCCGCGCCGAGGCCAGCAAGGTCCGGTCGTAGGCGGTGTCGGCCACCTCGCGGCCGTTCCAGTAGGCGCTCAGGCCGCTCGCCAGGAGCACCAGCAGCAGGAGCAGGGCCAGCCACAGCAGCAGCCGTCCGCGCAGACTGCCGGCATCAGTCACCCTGCGCCTCCAGCAGGTAGCCGAGGCCGCGGAAGGTGACGATGCGCACGGCGCCGCCTTCCAGCTTCTTGCGCAGGCGGTGGACGTAGATCTCGATGGCGTCGGCGCTGGCCTCCTCGTCCAGGCCGAAGACCTGGGCGGCCAGTTGCTCCTTGCTCATCACCCGCCCCGGACGGGCGATCATCGCTTCCAGCACCGCCTGTTCCCGCGAGGTCAGGGTCAGCGGCTGCTCGTCGAGGCTGAAGCGCCGAGTGCCGAGGTCGTAGACCAGAGCGCCGCAGCGCTGCAACTGTTCGCCGCCGAGCACGCTGCGGCGCAGCAGGGCCTTGACCCGCGCCTCCAGCTCGGACAGTTCGAAAGGCTTTGCCAGGTAGTCGTCGGCGCCGAGATTGAGGCCGTGCACCCGGTCCTTCACCTCGCCGCGCGCAGTCAGCATCAGCACCGGCAAGGTCTTGCCGCGCCCGCGCAGGCGCGCCAGCACCTCGAAGCCGTCCATCCGCGGCAGGCCGACGTCGAGAATCGCCAGGGCGTACTCCTCGCTGGCCAGGGCCAGGTCGGCGGCCACCCCGTCCTGCAGCAGGTCTACCGTCCAGCCAGCGCCCTTGAGCGCCTGGACCACGCTTTCGGCGAGCTGCGGATGATCTTCCACCAGAAGGATGCGCATGGACGGTTCTCCACCACCGGATGAGGGCACAAGAGGCGAAGTGTACCGGGGAAAACCCTCCGGTAAATGGCTTCTCTGCCACCGGGGATTGCTGAAAGCCTGGCGAAAGCTTGGCGTCTTAGGATCAGTCGATGGACGGCGCAGATCGTCCGCCAAAACGCCCTGCAGCGTGGTGCTCGGCGTACAAGAACAAGAATCGGAGACCACTGCATGTCGACTTCCCTGCCGCAGGCCGCAAGGTCTGTACGTTTGTCCCGCAGCACCACCCTAACCACCACCGCCGTCGTGCTCGCCGGCATCGCGCCCCTGGGCAACGCCGCCGGCTTCCTCGAAGACAGCAAGGCCAGCCTGGAAACCCGCAACTTCTACATGAACCGCGACTTCCGCGACGGCCCCGGCCAGTCCAAGCGCGAGGAGTGGGCGCAAGGCTTCATCCTCAACCTGCAGTCCGGCTACACCCAGGGCAGCGTCGGCTTCGGCCTCGACGCCATGGGCATGCTCGGCGTCAAGCTCGACTCCGGCCGCGGCCGCAGCGGTACCGGACTGCTGCCGAAGGATTCCGACGGCCGCGCGCCGGACACCTACTCGAAACTGGGCCTGACCGCCAAGGTCAAGGTCTCGCAGAGCGAGCTGAAGGTCGGCACGCTGATTCCGAAGCTGCCATCGGTACAACCGAACAACGGGCGGATCTTCCCGCAGATATTCGAAGGCGCGCTGCTCACCTCGAAGGAGATCAAGGACCTCGGCTTCACCGCCGGGCGCCTGGAAAAGACCAAGATCCGCGACTCCAGCGACTCCGAGGACCTCGCGCTGAACGACAAGAACGGCCGCTTCGCCGGGGTCAGCGCCGATCACTTCGACCTCGGCGGACTGGACTACAAGCTCACCGACCAACTCACCGCCAGCTATCACTACAGCAACCTGCAGGACGTCTACCGCCAGCACTTCGTCGGCCTGCTGCACAGCTGGCCGATCGGTCCCGGCGAACTGACCAGCGACCTGCGCTTCGCCCGCAGCACCGACAGCGGCTCGGCCAAGGCCGGCGGCATCGACAACAAGTCGCTCAACGGCATGTTCACCTACAGCCTTGGCAACCATGCCTTCGGCGCGGCCTGGCAGCGAATGAACGGCGACGACGCCTTCCCCTACCTGGAAGGCAGCAACCCGTACCTGGTCAACTTCGTCCAGGTCAACGACTTCGCCGGCCCCAAGGAGCGCTCCTGGCAACTGCGCTACGACTACGACTTCGTCGGCCTCGGCATTCCCGGCCTGACCTTCATGACCCGCTACGTCAAGGGCGACAATGTCGAACTCGCCGGGCAGAGCGGCGAAGGCCGCGAATGGGAACGCAACACCGAACTGCAGTACGTGTTCCAGAGCGGCGCGCTGAAGAACCTCGGAATCCGCTGGCGCAACGCGACCTTCCGTTCCAATTTCACCCGCGACATCGATGAGAACCGCCTGATCGTCAGCTATACCCTGCCGATCTGGTAAGCCAGAACAAGAACTCCACAGGAGCACCGATGATGATGAAACTGTCTTTTCGTCCCCTCGCCTTGGTTGCCGCCGGCCTGCTGCTGGCCGGCGCCGCCGTGGCCGAACCCAAGCGTCCCGAATGCATCGCCCCGGCGTCCCCCGGCGGCGGTTTCGACCTCACCTGCAAGCTGGCGCAGAGCGCCCTGGTCGAGGCCAAGCTGCTGAGCAAGCCGATGCGCGTCACCTACATGCCCGGCGGCGTCGGCGCGGTCGCCTATAACGCGGTGGTCGCCCAACGCCCGGGCGACGCCGGCACCATCACCGCCTTCTCCAGCGGCTCGCTGCTGAACCTGGCCCAGGGCAAGTTCGGCCGCTTCGACGAGAACGCGGTGAAATGGCTGGCCGCCATCGGCACCAGCTACGGCGCCATCGCGGTGCGCACCGATTCGCCCTACAAGAACCTCGACGACCTGGTGAAGGCGCTCAAGGCCGACCCGAGCAAGGTGGTGATCGGCTCCGGCGGCACCGTCGGCAGCCAGGACTGGATGCAGAC
>NZ_SCND01000306.1:0-7269 GCF_005503585.1 Pseudomonas sp. 2VD | reverse complement strand
GCGATCAGGGGTCAACAGGGTGCCGAGGCGTTCGCCGGCGCGCAGGCGGTCGAGGACACGCTCGATACGCCCGCCGACGATCACCGTATGCCCGCCGGAACGCGCCGCCAGGCGCGCCGCCCGCAGCTTGGTCTGCATTCCGCCGCGCCCCAGGGCGCCGGCACTGCCGCCGGCCACCGCATCGAGCTGCGGATCATCGGCGCGCGCCTCGTAGATCAATTGGGCATCGGGATTGTTGCGCGGATCGGCGTCGAACATACCGTCGCGATCGGTAAGGATCACCAGCAGGTCGGCCTCGACCAGGTTGGCCACCAGTGCCGCCAGGGTGTCGTTGTCGCCGAAGCGGATCTCGTCGGTGACCACCGTGTCGTTCTCGTTGATCACCGGGACCACGCCCAGCTCGACCAGGGTCCGCAGGGTGCTGCGGGCGTTCAGGTAGCGCTTGCGGTCGGAGAGGTCGTCATGGGTCAGCAACACCTGGGCAGTCTGCAGGCCATGCAGGGCGAAGCTGGACTCCCAGGCCTGCACCAACCCCATCTGTCCCACCGAGGCGGCGGCCTGGAGTTCGTGCATCGCGCTAGGTCGGGACACCCAGCCCAGGCGACTCATACCGGCGGCGACGGCGCCGGACGACACCAGCACCAGCTCGATGCCGGCGCAATGCAGCGCCACCATCTGCTCGACCCAAACGGCCATGGCATTGCGATCCAGCCCACGGCCATCGGCCGTCAGCAGGGCGCTACCGATCTTCACCACCCAGCGCCGCGCGCCAGTCACCTTGTCCCGCATACCCTCAACCTTAGAAGCCCAGGCTTCGACTCTTCAGCCCCGCCGGCCCGCCCGGCGGGGTATCACGCCATCAGGGAACGTAGAAGATCTCCGGACCGTCGCCGTCGTCTTCCTCATCATCGAAATCATCGTCATCCACCGCACCGGCGTTCTTCAGCCCCGAACGCCGCAGCGCGCGCGCATCGTCCAGCGCCTGCAGACGAGCCCGCGCCTCGTCCTCGATACGCCGGTCGAGCTCGGCCAGCTCCTCGGCATACTGCGGATCTTCTTCCAGGCGCAGGGTACGCTCGTCGAGATAGCGCATGATGTCCTGGCTGAGCGCCTCGGTGCCATCGCGCTCCAGGGCGGAGATCACATAGACCGGGCCTTCCCAGCCCAACCGCTCGATCACCGCCTGCTTGCGCGCCTCGCGCTCGGCCGGATCGAGAATCTGGTCCATCTTGTTCAGCACCAGCCAGCGCTCACGCTCGGTCAGCGCCGGACTGAAGCGACCCAGCTCGCGAACGATGACCTCGGCGGCATCGGCCGGATCGCTTTCGTCCAGCGGCGCCATGTCCACCAGATGCAGGAGGATACGGGTCCGCGCCAGATGCTTGAGGAAGCGGATGCCCAGCCCGGCGCCTTCGGCGGCACCTTCGATCAGGCCGGGAATGTCGGCGACCACGAAGCTCTTGTAGCGACCGACGCTGACCACGCCGAGGTTCGGCACCAGGGTGGTGAACGGATAGTCGGCCACCTTCGGCTTGGCCGCGGACACTGCACGGATGAAAGTGCTCTTGCCGGCATTCGGCAGTCCCAGCAGGCCGACGTCGGCCAGCACCTTCAGTTCCAGCTTGAGGTCGCGCGCCTCGCCCGGCTTGCCCGGGGTGGTCTGGCGCGGCGCCCGATTGGTACTGGATTTGAAACGGGTGTTACCGAGGCCGTGCCAGCCGCCCTGCGCGACCATCAGCCGCTGACCGGGCTCGGTCAGGTCGCCGATGATCTCCTGGGTATTGGCGTCGATCACGGTAGTACCGACCGGCACCGGCAGGATCAGGTCGTCGCCCTTGGCCCCGGTGCAGTCCTTGCTGCCGCCGTTCTCGCCGCGCTGGGCATCGAAACGGCGGGTGTAGCGATAGTCGACCAGGGTGTTCAGGTTGACGTCGGCTTCCAGGTAGATGGAACCGCCGTCGCCACCGTCGCCGCCGTTGGGACCGCCCTTTTCGATGAACTTCTCGCGACGAAAGCTCATGAGGCCATTGCCGCCGTCACCGGCTTTCACGTGGATTGATACTTCATCGACGAATTTCATGGATATGCCTCCCACCACGAGGGCGGGTTAACAGAAAAAAACATAGGATACAGGATGCCCCGAAAGCAGGGCATGGCCGGAAGCCGGCGCAGAAACAAAAAAGCCCCGTCGCGAGACAGGGCTTTTTCAGCGAGCTATTGCTTAGGCAGCAACGATGCTCACGTATTTGCGACCAAAGGCGCCTTTGGTCTCAAACTTGACCACGCCGTCCACTTTCGCGAACAGGGTGTGGTCCTTGCCCAGGCCAACGCCGTAACCGGCGTGGAATTTGGTGCCGCGCTGACGAACCAGGATGTTGCCAGCCTTTACAGCCTGGCCGCCGAACAGTTTCACGCCAAGGCGTTTACTTTCTGAGTCGCGGCCGTTGCGGGTAGAACCGCCAGCTTTTTTGTGTGCCATGAGTCATATCCTCCAGAAAGGAATTAGGCCTGAATGCCGGTGATCTTGATTTCAGTGAACCACTGGCGGTGGCCCTGACGCTTCATGTGGTGCTTACGACGGCGGAACTTGATGATGCGGACCTTGTCGTGACGGCCGTGGGAAACCACTTCAGCGGTAACCTTCGCACCTTCGACGACCGGCAGGCCGATTTTCACGTCTTCGCCATTGGCAACCAGCAGGACGCGGTCGAAATCGATCGCTTCGCCGGTAGCGACGTCGAGTTTCTCGACCTTGAGGAATTCGCCTTCGGTGACTTTGTGCTGCTTGCCACCGGTAACAATCACTGCGTACATGTGTATCTCCGTTAAACCTGCTCACCCGACGCTTTATAGAAGTAGGAATCGGCCGGCATGGCTGCATGGGGTCGGATCGGACGCCCGTGCAATTGCGTAAGGCAGGGTATGCCAAGGAAGTTCAGGGCCCGCGATTGTACGGAAAGGTCCAGGCCGAGGCAAGTGCCACGGGCCTTTCCTTGACAGTCCCCCCCCTGCCACCTAGCATGCCGCGCAATCTTTGTGGAGCTATTGTCACTGATGCAACCCCAGGCCTTCTACCGCGTGGTGGCGGAAGATTTCACCGCCGTCGACGGGATCATCCGTCGCCAACTCACCTCCCGCGTTCCCCTGGTGGAAAAGATCGGCGACTACATCATCTCCGCCGGCGGCAAGCGCCTGCGTCCGCTGCTGGTCCTGCTCGCCGGCAAGACCCTGGGCTACAAGGGCGACGACCTCTGCCTGCTGGCCGCCACCATCGAATTCCTGCACACCTCCACTCTGCTGCACGACGACGTCGTCGACGCCTCCGGCCTGCGCCGCGGCCGCTCCACCGCCAATGCCCTGTGGGGTAACGCGCCGAGCGTGCTGGTAGGCGACTTCCTTTATGCCCGCTCCTTCGAAATGATGGTCGAGCTGGGTTCCATGCCGGTCATGCGCATCATATCCCAGGCCACCCGGGTGATCGCCGAGGGCGAAGTGCTGCAATTGTCCAAGGTACGCGACGCCAGCACTACCGAAGAGACCTACATGGAAGTGATCCGCGGCAAGACCGCGATGCTTTTCGAGGCCTCGACCCACAGCGCCGCCGCGCTGTGCCAGGCCGGCGAGGAACAGTCCGAGGCACTGCGCCGCTTCGGCGACTACCTGGGAATCGCCTTCCAGCTGGTGGACGACCTGCTCGACTACCGCGGCGACGCCGCGACCCTCGGCAAGAACGTCGGCGACGACCTCGCCGAAGGCAAGCCCACCCTGCCGCTGATCGTCACCATGCGCGACGGCACCGAGGAGCAGGCCGCGCTGGTACGCAAGGCCATCCAGCAAGGCGGCAGCCAGGACCTGGAGAGCGTCTGTGCCGCCGTCGAGGCTGCCGGCGCCCTGGACTATACCGCCAACCTCGCCCGCGACTACGCCGCCCGCGCCATCGCCTGCCTGGATACGCTGCCGGACAACGAATACCGCTCCGCCCTGGTCGAACTCAGCGAATTCGCTGTCGCCCGTACCCACTGAATCGGGCTCGACTTGTGACGAACGCCGCCGTTTTCACGGCGGCGTTTTCGTTTTGCGACGAAAGGCACGATCAAGACTTGCTATTACGATAATAAGAATTATTCTCATCTCACAGTCTTGTCACGGAGATGAGCGCCATGACTTATTTGATCGATGCCTGGCTTGATCGGCCACACCCCTACCTGCGGATCCTGCACCGGGAAACCGGGGAAATCTGCGCAGTCCTGGAAGAAGACGCGCTGGACGAACTGCGTGACCAGGGCGGCCTGGACCTGCACGAGTTGAACTCGAGCGAACCGCTGATCCTCAAGGAGCTGGTACGCAACCTGTTCCTCTTCTGCTACGCCCGCGCCCTGCGCTGAGCCTTTGCGATGACGCCAGGACGCGTCATCCGTGCGCCGCTGCCCGGGAGGCGGATCGCACGAACGGAGGCAAAGGCGCCTCCGGCCGGTTCCGGGAAGGTCACGGACGACCTTCCCGGAGTCACTTTCCTCATGTCCCGTTCTTTCCGCAACGCCTCGCCCGAGCACGCCGGCAGCCCCTCGCCGCGATAGGGATTCCTGCCTGATCCACATCAAGCCGACCTCGCCTGAAAGCCGTTACAACAGCGGCGTGACCGTCGTCCTGTCGACGGCCGCATAACGAAAAAAAGAATGGACCGTGGCCGAGGGGACCGCCCCAGGCCTACGCCTAAGGATGAGGAAATGCCTGCTTCTTTCCCGCGCCTCGGCTTGCTCGGCGCGCTGTGCTCCATCGTTCCCCTGCTCCATGCCAGCGAACCGACCACGGACGCTGCGCTCATCGAAAAAGGCCGCTACGTGGCCCAGCTCGGCGACTGCATCGCCTGCCATACCGGCCCGCAGGGCGCGCCGATGGCCGGCGGCCTGGAGCTGAAGACGCCAATGGGTACCATCTACTCGACCAACATCACTCCCGACCGGGAGACCGGCATCGGCCGCTACAGCTTCGAAGAGTTCGACCGCGCCATGCGCAAGGGGGTGACCGCCGAGGGAGTGAATCTCTATCCGGCGATGCCCTACCCGTCCTACGCCAAGATCAGCGAAGAAGACATGCGTGCGCTGTACGCCTACCTGATGCACGGCGTGCAACCCGTCACCCAGGCGAATACGCCGAGCGCGATGAGCTGGCCGTTCAACCAGCGCTGGGGCCTGTCGCTGTGGAACTGGGCGTTCCTCGACGACGCGCCGTTCACCCCCTCCAGCGACGCGGACCCGGCGATCAACCGCGGCGCCTACCTGGTACAGGGACTCGGCCACTGCGGCGCCTGCCATACTCCGCGCGGCATCGCCTTCCAGGAAAAAGCCATGAGCGAAGCCGGTCGTTCCGGGCAGCTCTACCTCGCCGGCGAAACCGTCGAACAATGGCAAGCGCTGAGCCTGCGCAACCTGTGGACGGTGGAGGACACCGTGCAGTTGCTGAAGACCGGGCAGAACCGCTTCGCCACGGTGTCCGGCAGCATGACCGATGTCATCCACCACAGCACCCAGCACTTCAGCGACGACGATCTGCTGGCCATCGCCAGCTACCTGAAGTCCCTGCCGGCCGGCAAGGACGACCTGCCCATGCCCGACAGCGAACGCCCACTGGCAGCACCGGTCGACCTGTACAGCTCGCGGGGCGGTCTCGGCTACGCGCAGTTCTGCTCCGACTGCCACCGCAAGGACGGCAGCGGCGTCCCGGGTATGTTCCCGCCGCTGGCCGGCAACCCCACGGTCGCTTCGGCCAACCCGAGCACGCTACTGCATATCACCCTTACCGGCTGGAAAACCGCGGAGACCGCAACCCACTCGCGGGTCTACACCATGCCCGGCTTCGCCCAGCTGGAAGACCGCGAAATCGCCGAAATCCTCAGCTTCGTCCGCAGCAGTTGGGGCAACCAGGGTTCGTCGATCGATGCCGGCCAGGTGAAGAAACTGCGCCAGCAGATCGAGGCCGGCAACGGCCCGGCCACGACCTTCGTCTCTCCACGCCTGGCGGACATGCTCGCGGCGCCGAACGCCGAACAGGTGGTACGCGGCATGCGCCTGCACCTGGAGACCCGCGAGCTGCTGCCGGCGAACGTCGGCAACCAGTTGAACTGCACCAGTTGCCACCTGAACGCTGGAACCGTAGCCGACGGCTCGCCCTTCGTCGGCGTCTCGGCGTTCTTCCCCAGCTACGCGCCCCGGGCGGGCAAGGTCATCGGCCTGGAGGAGCGCATCAACGGCTGCTTCCGGCGCTCGATGAACGGTAAGCCTCTGCCGCCGGACTCTGCCGACATGCAGGCGATGGTGGCCTACTTCGACTGGATGAAGAACAACACCCGGCCGCAGGACAAGGTCGCCGGCCGCGGCGTCGGCAAGGTCGACCCGGCGCTGAAGCCCGACCCGGAGAACGGCCGCAAGGTCTACGCCCGACAATGCGCGGTGTGTCATGGCGAGAATGGCGAGGGGCTGAGGAACAGCGCCGGCGAGATGCTCTTCCCACCGCTGTGGGGCGACGAGTCGTTCAATATCGGCGCCGGCATGGCGCGGACCTTCACCGCTGCCGCCTTCGTCAAGCACAACATGCCGATCGGCTTCCAGGAACGCTTCCCGCTCGGCCAGGGCGGCCTCAGCGACCAGGACGCAGTGGACGTCGCGGAGTACTTTTCGCACCAGCCGCGCCCGGACTTCCCGGACAAGATCAAGGACTGGCCGAAGGACAAGCGTCCGCTGGATGCCCGCTACTGATGCCGCAATGAAAAACGCCCCGTCGATGCGTCGACGGGGCGTTTCACTCCTTCCTGGGGCCGATGCGCCTCAGAGGATTTCCAGCAGTTCGACGTCGAACACCAGCACGCTGTGCGGAGGAATGCTGCCGACCGCCTGGCCGCCATAGGCCAGTTCGCTCGGTACGTGCAGGCGCCACTTGGAGCCGGCGTTCATCAGTTGCAGCGCTTCGACCCAGCCGGCGATCACGCCGCCCACCGGGAACTCGGCCGGCTGGCCGCGCTGGTAGGAGCTGTCGAATACGGTGCCGTCGATCAGGGTGCCGTGGTAGTGGGTGCGCACGGTATCCTCGCGGGAAGGCTTGGCGCCCTCGCCAGTGCTCAGCACCTCGAACTGCAGGCCCGACGGCAGCACGGTCACGCCTTCGCGCTTGGCGTTCTCGGCCAGGTAGGCGCGGCCTTCGCCAGCGGCGGCTTCGGCCTTGGCCTGGGCTTCGGCCTGCATGCGGTCGCGGATCACCTGGCAGCTGGCAGCA
>NZ_SCND01000305.1:0-7302 GCF_005503585.1 Pseudomonas sp. 2VD | reverse complement strand
TGATGATGGTTGGGGAGGGGCAGAGGGGTTGTAGAGAGGGTGAGGCGCCTGCGAAGCGCAACGGTTCGGCCAGCGAGGGCAGCGGAGCGGCGCAGGACAGGGCGAGCAGGACGAAGGAGGCGCGGAGCATGGAGTCCTCGGGGCGACGGGGCCTGTCAGGATAGGCCAGGTCGCCACGGCGCAGGACGTCGGTCTTCGTACAGAATGTGTCCGCCGCGGGCAGCGGTTTCAGCGCACCTGGATCGCGCAGGAAAAGCTTTCCGCCGGTTCCGCGTCCTTTTCCCAGGGCCGCCGGTAGACCAGTTCCAGGCGGTCGTCGCCGCTGGCGGCGACGCGGAAGCGCCAGGTCGATTCGCCGCCGCTGCCAACCAGGCCGCTGTCTTCTTCGGAATTGCTGTAGACCTCCGGGCCAAGGCGCTTGAGCACACTGGCGGCGGGGTTGCGCAGTTCCCAGCGGAAGCCGGTGGTGGGATTGCTCGGCAGGGTCAGCACCAGTTCCTGGCCTTGCGTCAGCTTCAGCGGCGAACAGTCGTCGGCGTCGTCCAGGGTGACCACCGGCTTCTGTTGCCCGGCGCAGCCGGCCAGGACCACGATGGACAATGGCAGCAGCAGACGGGAGGGGGAAAAGGACATGCAGCGCTCCTCGGCTCGAATGGAAAGGGCGCCAGCATAAACCCTGCCGGCGCCCGAGCGCCAAGGTTGGCACGGCGGATGGCCGAACCGGTCGGCCATCCGCCGCCGGCTCAGGCCGGGAACAGCACCTTGGCCACGTCGCCGTAGCGCTTGGCGAAATGCACGGTCAGCCCTTCCTTGAGATAGTCGGGCAACTCTTCGAAGTGGCCGCGGTTGGCTTCCGGCAGGATCAGCTCGAAGATCTTCTGCCGGCGCGCGGCGATCACCTTCTCGCGGACCCCGCCGATGGGCAGGACCTGGCCGGTCAGGGTCAGTTCGCCGGTCATCGCCACGCCTTTCTTCGGCACCTGGTTGCGCGCCAGGGAGAGCAGGGCGCTGGCCATGGTGACGCCGGCGCTGGGGCCGTCCTTGGGCGTGGCGCCTTCCGGCACGTGCAGGTGGACGAAGGCCTGGTCGAAGAAGGTCGGGTCGCCGCCATACTTCTTCAGGTGCGAGCCGATGTAGCTATAGGCGATCTCGGCGGATTCCTTCATCACGTCGCCGAGCTGGCCGGTGAGCTTGAAGCCACGGTTCAGCGTGTGGATGCGGGTCGCCTCGATCGGCAGGGTGGCGCCGCCCATGCTGGTCCAGGCCAGCCCGGTGATCACGCCGATCCCGGAAAGCACCTGCTCGCTGCGGAACACCGGCATGCCGAGGTAGTCCTCGAGGTCCCTGGGACCGATCTTCACCTTCGACTCGGGATCCTCCAGCAGCTTGACCACCGACTTGCGCACCAGCTTGCCGAGCTGTTTCTCCAACTGGCGCACCCCGGCTTCCCGCGCATAGCCCTCGATCACCGCACGCAGCGCGGCATCGCTGATGCTCAGGCGGCCCTTGGGCACGCCGGCCTTTTCCAACTGCTTGGGCCACAGGTGACGCTTGGCGATGGCCAGTTTTTCCTCGGAGATGTAGCCGGACAGGCGGATCACTTCCATCCGGTCGAGGAGCGGTCCGGGGATCGAGTCGAGGGTGTTGGCGGTGCAGACGAACAGCACCTTGGACAGGTCCAGGCGCAGGTCCAGGTAGTGGTCGAGGAATTCGACGTTCTGCTCCGGGTCGAGGGTTTCCAGCAGCGCCGAGGCCGGGTCGCCCTGGTAGCTGGCGCCGAGCTTGTCGATTTCGTCGAGCATGATCACCGGGTTCATCACCTCGACTTCCTTCAACGCCTGCACCAGCTTGCCGGGCAGGGCGCCGATGTAGGTGCGGCGGTGGCCCTTGATCTCCGCCTCGTCGCGCATGCCGCCGACGCTGAAGCGGTAGAACGGCCGGCCGAGGCTCTCGGCGATGGATTTGCCGATGCTGGTCTTGCCCACCCCCGGCGGGCCGACCAGGAGCACGATGGAACCGGCGATCTCGCCCTTGAAACTACCCACGGCGAGGAATTCGAGGATGCGATCCTTGATGTCGTCGAGGCCCGCGTGATGCTTGTCGAGGACCTTGCGCGCATGCTTGAGGTCGAGCTTGTCCTTGCCGTACACGCCCCAGGGCAGGGCTGTGGCCCAGTCCAGGTAGTTGCGGGTGACGGCGTACTCGGGCGAGCCGCTCTCGAGGATCGACAGCTTGTTCAGCTCTTCGTCGATACGCTTGCGCGCCTGCTCGGGCAGCACCTTGCCTTCCAGGCGGGCGCGGAATTCGTCGGCGTCGGCGCTCTTGTCGTCCTTGGTGATGCCCAGCTCCTGCTGGATGATCTTCAACTGTTCCTTGAGGAAGAATTCGCGCTGGTGTTCGCCGATCTTGCGGTTGACCTCGGCGGACAGCTCCTTCTGCAGGCGCGCGACTTCCACCTCCTTGCGCAGCAGCGGCAAGACCTTCTCCATCCGCTTGAGGATCGGCACGGTGTCCAGCACTTCCTGCAGTTCGCCGCCGGGCGCGGTGGTCAGGGCCGCGGCGAAGTCGGTGAGCGGCGACGGGTCGTTGGGACTGAAGCGGTTCAGGTAGTTCTTCAGTTCCTCGCTGTACAGCGGGTTGAGCGGCAGCAGCTCCTTGATCGCGTTGATCAGGGCCATGCCGTAGGCCTTCACTTCGTCACTGGGATCGATCGGGGTCTTCGGATAGTCCACCTCCACCATGAACGGCGGACGATGGCGCTTGATCCAGCCCCGGATACGCACCCGCGAGAGGCCCTGGGCGACGAACTGCAGCTTGCCGCCCTCGCGCGAGGCATGGTGCACCCGGACCAGCGTGCCGTGCTCGGGCAGGCTGTTGACGTCGAAGTGGCGCGGGTCTTCCGGAGGATTGTCCATGAAGAACAGGGCCAGCGAATGGTGGTCGGTCTTGGCCACCAGTTCGAGGGTTTCCGCCCAGGGTTCTTCGTTGACGATCACCGGCAGCACCTGCGCCGGGAAGAAGGGGCGGTTGTGGATCGGGATCACGTAGAGGGTGGTCGGCAGGGTCTGGCCGGGCAGCACCAGGCCGGTGCCGGCGGGCTGCGCGTCGCTGATGTGTTCGGGATTAACGTCCTGGTCGCTCATGAGGCACCTGACTGACTGAAACATGAGAGTCTAGATGGGGCCCCGGGGGCGGGTTTCAATCCCTGTCCGTTCAAGGATGTTGCCGAAGGTTTCCACGCAGTACGCGGTACGCGGGTACCACTTGCGGCAAGGTGCTGGGCAGCGTCGGGCAAGTCGAGTAGAGTGCGCAAAAATTGAGCAGTTGCCGTTGATGTTCGACACCCGCCTCATCCGTCTGCCCGACAAGTCGCACACCCACGCCCACGAGCATCACCAACTGGTGATGTCGCTGGCCGGGCGCGCCGAATTCGAGGTCAACGGCTGTGGCGGGGAAGTCTGCCGGATGCGCGCCTGCCTGGTGCCGGGCGAGGCGGGCCACGTGTTCGCCGGGGTGGGCGACAACCGCATGCTGATCATCGACCTGGGCGAGGACAACCCGACCCCGGAAGACCCCGACCTGCTCGCGCGCCTGTTCGAGGCGCCGCGCTACCCGACCCTGGACGCCGACTTCCAGAACCTGCTCAGCTACGCCGGCGCCGAACTGGCCCGCTACGGCAGCGACCCGCTGCTGACCCGTGCCCTCGGCGGAGTGCTGATCCGCGCCCTGCACCTGCGCCTGTTCGGCAAGCAGCAGCCCCTGGCGGCCAGCGGGCCGCTCGACCTGGAGCGCCTGGACGCGCATATCGTGCGGAACCTGGCGCGGCGCATCACGGTCGCCGAACTGGCCCAGGTCGCCTGTCTCAGCCCGAGCCATTTCCACGCGCAGTTCAAGGACAGCGTCGGCCTGACCCCGCACCAGTACCTGCTCAAGGTCCGCCTCGACTGCGCCGCGCGGTTGCTGCGGGAAAGCCGCTTGCCTCTGGTGCGGATCGCCGAGGAATGCGGCTTCTCCAGCCAGAGCGCGCTGACCACGGCGATGCGCCGCTACCTGGGGCTGACGCCGAAGTCGCTGCGCAAGGGCTGAGCGCCGTCCGCCACCTTCGGCGGATAACCGCAGGCGGTTATTCGCCCTACCGGCAGGAGTCCATATACGGATAACGGCGCGGACGTCATCCGCCGAGCGAATTCGTCCCGCACGGCCTGTCTCAGAACGCCACCTTCACCCCCGCCTCGATGCCGCGTCCCGCCGCCGGCACCCGGTCGCGCAGGATCGAACTGGCGTAGCGCACGGTCTGGTTGGTCAGGTTGGTGCCCTTGACGAAGGCCAGCCAGCGGCTCTCGCCGAGGTCGAAGTTGTAGCCGAGGCTGGCGCCGAGGGTGGTGTAGCCGTCGGTGGAGAGTTCTTCCTCCGGCACGCGGTGCTGCGAGGCGGCGTGTTCGACGTCGACCCGCGCCTGCCACTGCTGCAACTCCCAGATCAGCGCGGTGTTCAGGCGTAGCGGGGCGATGCGTGGCAGCGGTTCGCCGGTGTCCTTGTTCTTGGCGCGGGTGTAGTCCCCGGAGAGTTCCAGGTCGAAGTTGCCGTACGGGCTTTCCAGCAGGTGGATGCGGTCCTGCGCCTCGACGCCGTAGAAGTCCGCGCGAACGCCGCTGTAGAGGTATTCCGGCAGCGCCTCGTCATCGCTGGCGGCGACCACTTCGCCTTCCTCGTTGCGATGGCGACCGCTGGCGAGCAGGCCGATGTAGTTGGAGAAGCGGCTGTAGAACACCCCAACGCTGCCCTTGTGCACGCCGTTGTCGAAGCGCAGGGCGAGGTCGGTGGAGACCGCCTTTTCCTTGTCCGCGTCGGCATCGCCTACCTCGTAGGTGCCGGTGGCGGCGTGCGGACCGTTGGCGTACAGCTCGTAGAAGGTCGGTGCGCGCTCGGTGTAGCTGAGGGTGGCGGCCAGCGACCAGATCGGCGTCAGCTTGTACACCGCGCCGGTGGACAGGCTGCCGGTGGTGAAGCTCTGTGAACCGTCGTTCTCGGCGAAGCGCTCGTTGCCCTTGGCGTCGGGGTCCACGCGGGTGTGCTCCAGGCGGGCGCCGAAGCTGAGGTCGAGGCGGTCGCTGAGCTTCCATTCCTCCAGGGCGAACAGCGCGGCGCTGTCGGTTTCCGTGTGCGGCACGAAGGCTTCCTCGCCGAGGGCGGAGAAGCGGCTGTTGGCGAACTGCGCGCCGACCACCCCGTTCAGCGGGCCGAGCGGGCGGTGGCGGGCCTCGATGCGGCCTTCGTAGCCTTCGTTCTTGAAGGTGGTGCCGGTCTCGCCGTCCTCGATTTCCTTGTGCTCGTACTTGGTATAGGCGGCGTCCAGCTTCAGCGAGGTGAACGGGCCTTCGAGGTCGCGGATCTCGGAGGCGAAGGCGTAGCGGTCCTGCTGCATCTTCAGGCGCACGTCGTCCTCGGCCGGCGAGCCATAGTTGCTGTCGTAGCCGCTGTAGGAGAGGCCGGCGTAACCGTGCTCCCAGTGATAGGAGCCACCGACGGCGCCGCCATCCTGGCGGCCGTCGCTGTTCTGCACCCGATGCTTGCCGGTGTCGCCGTCGATCTGCCGCTGGCGGCTGGAATGGGCGTAGCCGGGAATCCTGACGTCGTTGAACTCGCGGCTGGCGGCGTCCACGTGCAGGGCGAAGTTGCCGTCGCCGGCCTCCAGTGCGCCGGAGCGGCTACGGGTGGTGTCGGCGCCGCCGTAGCGCAGTTCGCCGCTGCCGTGGATGCCGTCGACGGGTTCGCTGGGGATGCGGTTGTCGAAGCTGTTCACCACCCCGCCGATGGCATTGCCGCCGTAGAGCAGGGCGGCCGGGCCGCGTACCACTTCCAGGCGCTCGACGCTGTTGGGGTCTTCCGGCACCGCGTGGTCGTAGGACAGCGACGAGGCGTCGAGCGCGCCGACGCCGTTGCGCAGCAGGCGGATGCGGTCGCCGTCCATGCCGCGGATCACCGGTCGGCTGGCGCCCGGTCCGAAGTAGGTGGAGGACACCCCGGGCAGGCCGTTGAGGGTTTCGCCGAGGCTGCCTTTCTGACGCAGGGTCAGCTCGTCGCCTTCGAGCACGCTGCTGGGCGTGGCGGGAGATTCGTTGCCCAGTGGGTTGGCGGTGATCACCTGGGAGGGCAATTCGCTGGGGCGGCCGTCGGCACCGAGCGTTTCCCCCGAAACGATCAGGCAGGCCAGCGCCAGTGGCGTGAGAGGCCAGAGCGGACGGGAAGGGAAAAGGCCGGAAGAGGACATTGCGGGCTCCATGGTCATGGGTCGGACTTTTTTCAGGCCAAAACGAACCCAGGCCCTTCCCGGAGGAAGGGCGATGGGGTCGGATCGGCGTATTTATTGGGATGTTATATTATTTCTTTTTGTGTCGATAGACCCGCGTAGCCACTCTGCATGGCGTCGTGCCGACGAGCAGCGGCAATGTCCGCATGCCTGCCGGCGAAGAGGAACGGGAAAGTTCCGCGGCCAGGAGTTTTCCGCAAAAACTCCAGAGTCTTTCGCAAGAATCGCCCCTCTCGCAGCCACTACATTCCGCTATCCGCTGGTGCCTCGCGCCGGCGGAATGGGCCTGACCCATACTGATCCGTATTCCCGCGCCACAGGACGTGCCGCGCCGCCGGCACAACCCGTCGGCGGCGGTGCCCCGGGCAATGGACGCCTGGCCGGACTTCTTTCAATAACAATGGCTCCACAAGAGGAGGGCGTGATGTTCAAAGCCAGTCACGTCTTGCAGGGCGAGGACCAGACCCGGTCCGCAGCCGAATTCTTCCCTGTCATCAGCGCCAACTACGCGGTCGACGAGGAAGCCTACCTGGGCGAACTGCTGCAGCTCGCCGACCCCGGTCCCGACGGCATCGAGGCTATCCGCCGCAACGCCCGCGCACTGATCGAAACCGTGCGCAGCCGGGACAACGCCGTCGATACCCTCGACGCACTCCTGCGCCAATACAGCCTGGACACCCAGGAAGGCCTGATGCTGATGTGTCTGGCCGAGGCGCTGTTGCGTGTGCCTGACGCGGCGACCGCCGACGCGCTGATCCGCGACAAGCTGTCCGCCGCCGACTGGCATCGCCATCTCGGCCAGAGCGACAACGTTCTGGTCAATTTCGCCGCCTGGGGCCTGGTGATGACCGGCAAGGTGGTGAACATCGACGAACGCACCTCGCCGACCCCGGTCCCGACGGCATCGAGGCTATCCGCCGCAACGCCCGCGCACTGATCGAAACCGTGCGCAGCCGGGACAACGCCGTCGATACCCTCGACGCACTCCTGCG
>NZ_SCND01000304.1:0-7314 GCF_005503585.1 Pseudomonas sp. 2VD | reverse complement strand
GCATCTGGTCGATGCATTTCGTCGGCATGCTCGCCTTCAGCCTGCCGATCCCGCTCGGCTACGACCTGGGCCTGACCCTGCTGTCGCTGCTACTGGCCGTCGGCAGTTCGGCCTTCGCCCTCTGGCTGGTGTGCCAGGCGGAACTCCCCTGGCAACGCCTGGCGCTGGGCGCCCTGCTGATGGGCAGCGGCATCGCCGCCATGCACTACACCGGGATGGCCGCCCTGCTGATGATGCCGGGGATCGTCTACGACCCGCTGTGGCTCGGCCTCTCCATCCTGATCGCGGTGATCGCCTCCGGCGCCGCGCTGTGGATCGCCTTCCGCCTGCGCCATGGCAGCCGGCGCATCGTCCTGGTCCGGGCCGGCGCCGCCCTGGTGATGGGCTGCGCCATCGTCGGCATGCACTACACCGGGATGGCCGCCGCGCAGTTCCCCCTGGGCAGCTTCTGCGGCGCCGCCGGCCGAGGCATCGACAACGGCTGGCTGGCGGTGCTGGTCATCGTGATCACCCTGGCGGTGATCGCCATCGCCCTGATCGTCTCGGTGCTGGACTCGCGCCTGGAGGCACGTACCTCGGTGCTCGCCACCTCCCTCGCACGAGCCAACCGCGAGCTGATCCAGTTGGCCCTGCACGACAACCTGACCAAGCTGCCCAACCGCATGCTCCTCGACGACCGCCTGGAGCAGGCGATCCAGCAGGCGATCCGCGACGATCGCCGGTTCGCCGTGCTGTTCATGGACCTGGACGGCTTCAAGGCGGTCAACGATGCCTACGGCCATCACCTCGGCGACCTGTTGCTGATCGAAGTCGCCGAGCGTATCCGCGCCAACGTCCGCGCCCAGGACACCATCGCCCGCCTCGGCGGCGACGAGTTCGTCCTGCTGATCGAGGCCCGCGAGCCCGCCGACGCCGCGACCCTGGCCGAGAAACTGGTGAAGCGGATCAGCCAGCCGTACCAGATATCCCGCCACGAGGTGCGGATCTCGGCGAGCATCGGCATCGCGCTCTACCCCGGCGACGGGCAGACCCGCCACGAACTGATGATCAATGCCGACGCGGCGATGTATCACGCCAAGGACCAGGGACGGAACGGCTACTGCTTCTTCGAGAGTTCGATGAACGCCAACGCCCAGGAACAGTTGCAACTGCTCCATGACCTGCGCCAGGCCCTGGAGCGCCGGCAGTTGGTCTTGCACTACCAACCCAAGGTACTGGCGCCGAACGGACCGATGGTCGGCGTGGAAGCGCTGCTGCGCTGGGAGCATCCGCAACACGGACTGATCCCCCCCGACCAGTTCCTGCCGCTGGCGGAAAAAACCGGCCTGATCGTGCAGATCGGCGAGTGGGTGCTCGACGAAGCCTGCCGGCAGATGCGCCTCTGGCTGGACGGCGGGCATGCGGAGTGGAACATCGCGGTGAACCTTTCGGCCCTGCAGTTCGCCCATGCCGGCCTGGTCGACTCGGTGCGCAACGCACTCCTGCGCCACAGCCTGGAGCCCAGCCACCTGATCCTCGAGGTGACCGAATCGACCGCCATGCGCGATGCCGATGCCAGCCTGGTGATCCTCGAGCAGTTGTCGGCGATGGGCGTCGGCATCTCCATCGACGACTTCGGCACCGGCTACTCCAGCCTGCTCTATCTCAAGCGCCTGCCGGCGAGCGAACTGAAGATCGACCGTGGCTTCATCAACGAGCTGGCCCACGACAGCGACGACGCCGCGATCGTCTCGGCGATCGTCGCCCTCGGCCGCACGCTGAACCTGAAGATCGTCGCCGAGGGCGTGGAAACCGAGGCCCAGCAGGAGTTCCTGACCCGCCTCGGCTGCAATTCGCTGCAAGGCTTCCTGCTCGGCAGGCCGATGCCGGCCGAGCAGTTGCTCGCCAGCGTCGCCTGAGCGCCGCCAGCGGCGCGCCACGGGACCTGTCAGAACCGGCAGATTCGCCCATCGCCGTCTCGTTGACTTCCGCCCGCGCTGCGAACACCTTATGTCGCGCCCGCCGGGCGGCATGCCGCGACATGTCACGCCGCCACGACGAGCGTCTATCCAATAACGAGAAAACATGCATGAACAGGCTGTGTGTACTGGGGCTTCTCATCGGGCTGAGCGGGAGCCCGGCACTGGCGGCTGGCCAGGGCGAATCCGGCAATCCACCGGCTACCGACAAGGAGCGTTTCATCGCCAGCCTGATGGCTCGCATGAGCAACGCGGAAAAGATCGGCCAGCTACGCCTGGTCAGCGTCGGCGCCGACCATCCCAAGGAAGCGCTGATGGCGGACATCCGCGCCGGCAAGGTCGGCGCCATCTTCAATACCGTGACCCGCCCGGACATTCGCGCCATGCAGGATCAGGTCCGCCATAGCCGCCTGAAGATCCCGCTGTTCCATGCCTACGACGTGGCCCACGGCCACCGCACCATCTTCCCCATCAGCCTCGGCCTGGCCGCCAGCTGGGACCCCGAGGTGGTCGCCCGCAGCGCGCGGATCTCCGCCCTCGAAGCCAGCGCCGACGGGCTCGACATGAGCTTCTCGCCGATGGTCGACATCACCCGCGACGCGCGCTGGGGGCGGGTCTCGGAAGGCTTCGGCGAAGACACCTACCTGACCTCGCTGCTGTCCGGCGTGATGGTCCGTGCCTACCAGGGCTCCAATCTGGCCGCCCCGGACAGCATCATGGCGGCGGTCAAGCACTTCGCCCTGTACGGCGCGGCCGAAGGCGGCCGCGACTACAACACCGTGGACATGAGCCTGCCGCGCATGTTCCAGGACTACCTGCCGCCCTACCAGGCCGCGGTGGACGCCGGCGCCGGCGCGGTGATGGTCTCGCTGAACACCATCAACGGCGTGCCCGCCACCGCCAACCGCTGGCTGCTGACCGACCTGTTGCGCCAGCAGTGGGGCTTCAAGGGGCTGACCATCAGTGACCACGGCGCGGTGAAGGAACTGATCAAGCACGGCCTCGCCGGCAACGAGCGGGACGCCACGCGCCTGGCGATCCAGGCCGGTGTCGACATGAACATGAACGACGATCTCTACTCGACCTGGCTACCGAAGCTGCTGGCGGCCGGCGAGATCGACCAGGCCGACATCGATCGCGCCTGCCGCGACGTGCTGGCGGCGAAGTACGACCTCGGCCTGTTCGCCGATCCCTACCGGCGCCTGGGCAAGCCGGACGACCCGCCGTTCGACACCAACGCCGAGAGCCGCCTGCACCGCCAGGCCGCCCGCGAGGTGGCTCGCGAAGGACTGGTCCTGCTGAAGAACCGCGACGGCCTGCTGCCGCTGAAGAAACAGGGGCGGATCGCGGTGATCGGCCCCCTGGCCAAGAGCCAGCGCGACGTCATCGGCAGTTGGTCGGCAGCCGGCGTGCCACGCCAGGCGGTAACCGTCTACCAGGGCCTGGCCAATGCCGTCGGCGAGCGTGCCACCCTGCTCTACGCCAAGGGTGCCAACGTCAGTGGCGACCAGGCGATCCTCGACTACCTGAACAGCTACAACCCGGAAGTCGAGGTCGATCCGCGCTCCGCCGAGGCGATGCTCGAGGAGGCCTTGCGCACCGCGCGCGACGCCGACCTGGTGGTCGCCGTGGTCGGCGAATCGCAGGGCATGGCCCACGAGGCCTCCAGTCGCACCGACCTGCGCATCCCGGCCAGCCAGCGGCGGCTGCTGAAGGCACTGAAGGCCACCGGCAAGCCGCTGGTGCTGGTGCTGATGAACGGCCGACCGCTGTCGCTGGGCTGGGAGCAGGAAAACGCCGACGCGATCCTGGAAACCTGGTTCAGTGGCACCGAAGGCGGCAATGCCATCGCCGACGTGCTGTTCGGCAAGCACAACCCCAGCGGCAAGCTGACCATGTCCTTCCCGCGCTCGGTGGGCCAGGTACCGGTCTACTACAACCACCTGAACACCGGCCGGCCGATGGACCACGACAACCCCGGCAAATACACCTCGCGCTATTTCGACGAAGCCAACGGCCCGCTCTACCCGTTCGGCTACGGCCTCAGCTACACCGAGTTCAGTCTCTCGCCCCTGCGCCTGTCCAGCGAACGGCTGGCCCGCGGCGACACCCTGGAAGCGCGGGTCACGCTCAGCAACAGCGGCAAGCGCGCCGGCGCCACGGTGGTCCAGCTTTACCTGCAGGACCCGGTCGCCAGCCTCAGCCGTCCAGTGAAGGAACTGCGCGGGTTCCGCAAGGTGATGCTGGAGCCCGGCGAATCGCGGGAGATCGTCTTCCGCCTCGGCGAGGCAGACCTGAAGTTCTACGACAGCCAGCTCAGGCACACGGCCGAGCCGGGCGAGTTCAAGGTCTTCGTCGGCCTGGATTCGGCGCAAACCGAAAGCCGCAGCTTCACCCTGCTCTGAAGGCGCCAACCGCACCGCCAGCGTCGCCGCCGCGGGCGAACGGCAGCGCCTCAGCCCTCGGCCCGGAGCCAACGCCCGGGCCGGGGGCGGCGCCTGGTTCCCTCAACCGGCGTCCCCTTCCTCCTCGCCGCTCCGCGCCACGCCCTCCGTCAATGCGGCCTGCAACGCCGCCAACTGGCTGTCGAGCGAAGCGTCGATGATCCCGATCTCGGTTTCCAGGATGCAACCGCCCTGGTCCAGCCGGGCATCGCCGACCACTTCCAGGTAGCCCACCTCGGGGAAATCCTTGAGCACCCGGGCGACCTGCTCGCGCACCGCGGCCAGTTGTTCCGGCTGGACGTGCAGGATCACCTGCTTCTGGTTGCTCACCAATGCCAGTGCCTCGCGCGTGGCCGCCAGGGTCAGCTCGACAGCGTCGTAGTGGCGCAACACCTTGCGCACCGCCTGCAGCACCACCTCGCCAAGCTGGCGATCGATCTGCCGGTAGTAGCGATTGCAGCGCAGTAGCGTTTCCTGGATCAGCCCGGCCTGGCGCAGACGCGCCTCCTCCAGTCCGGCCTCCCAGCCCAGGCGCTTCTGCTCCTGGTAAACCTCGTGGGCCTCGCGCTCGATTTCGGCGGCACGCTCGCGTGCCGCTTCCACCAGGCGGTTGGCGCTGAGGTAGTCCTGGTAGTCGCGGGCGCGCAACAGGGCCTGCCCGGGGGCCAGCCGTACGCGACTGGCGTCTAGTTCAACAAATGGAAGCATTCATCGCTCGCTTGTCGGGCGACCTTCAGGCACAGGGTCCGCGCCAGGGATCGCCGTTGTTCGTCGAAGGTCCAGTCCGCCGGGGCCGGCATGGCCTCCAGGCGCAGGCGCAGGCGCCGCGAGAAACCGCAGTCGGCATCGCTACAGGCGGCCAGCCAGAAAGCCAGGCCGCAGCGCCGGAAATAGCCGTCTTCCGGGTTTTCCGGCAAGGCCCGCTGCCAGCCGGGCGGCCAGCGACCGATGAGCAGGTCGAGCTGTTCCAGGCAGAAACGCTGGCCCTGTTCGCCGATCTGCGCGCGGATGCGCCGTACCCGCGCACCGTCCAGCACCTGCCGCAAGGCCTGGCCGTGCAGCAGCGCGCCGAGCCAGCCCAGGGTCCGTTCCAGCGCCGCCTGCGGGTAAAGGGCCAGCCCGCCCAGTTGCGCGGGCATGCGGAACGCGCAGTCCAGTTCCAGCTGCTCCAGCAGCCAGGCGTTGAGAACGCTCTGTCGCCGCCAGTCCGGCAGCGCCGGCAGCAACCGCAGCAATACCGCGGGCAGGTGCGACTCGTGGATGTAGCGGGCCGGGCAGAAGCGCAGCTGGTAGGCCGTCAATGGCATCGCGCCGCTCAGCCCCGTTGCCGGTGCCAGAAGAACTGCGCCAGGTTGCTCGCCAGCAGCAACGCCAGCAGCAGGCCGAACAGACCGAGCAGGCGTCCGCGCGAGTGCTCCGCCACCTGGATCGAGAAGACACTCTCGAAGCGTGGCGCCAGCGGGACCTGGCGGACCCCGGCCGACGGCACCAGCACCACGCTGATGCGGTCGTAGCTGAGTCCTTCGATGCCGTTGTTCACCAGTTGCTTGATCTGCGGCACGTAGGCATCCAGTTGCACGTCGGCGGCGTGCTTGATGAACACCGAGGCCGATGCCGGCGAGGACTTCCTGCCCAGTCCGTCGCGCTCCTCGGGCAGCACCACATGGACCCGCGCCACCAGCACGCCATCGATCTCGGAAAGGGTATGGGAAATCTCCTGGGCCTTGGCGTAGTTGAGCCGCGCGCGCTCTTCGATGGGCGAGGAAATCAGCCCGTCCTTGGGAAACACATCCTTCAGCGTGGAGAAGTTCTCCCGCGGATAGCCCTTGCGCTTGAGCACCTCCACCGCCTCGGCGATATCCGATTCCTCCACCAGCAGGCGCACGGTGCCATCCTTGTCCGCCTGCTTGTCCGCGGAAACGCCCTCCGAACGCAACAGCGCCAGCATCTCGTTACCTTCCTTCTGGCTGATCCCGGTATAGAGTTCGACCTTGCACCCGCCCAACGCCAGGACCAGCGCCAGGAGCGCCATGCGCGACAGACCTTTCACCGTTCGCCTCATTGGGTCTTCATCAGGGTTTCGACGTTCTGGCTCATGCGCCCGACGGTCTTGGCGATCAGCTCTTCCTGCATGGTGATGCGCATCAGCGACCACTGCATCTGCATCAGGCTGTTGGGATCGTCGCCGGGCGTCGACAGCTCCACCTGCAACTCCTGCTTGGCCTGGCTGAAACGCTCCTTGATCTGCCCCAGTTCGCTGAGCAGGTCGCCGCCCAGGCTGCCGGCACCGCCCATCGCCCGTTCGAACTCGGCGACGTGGGCCGCGCCGGCCGGGCCGCCGGAGAGTTCTTCGAGACTGGTGATCTGCGCCTGGGCGCCCATCCGAGAGATATCCATCATGACTCCAGGTCGAGTTTGTGGCTGTTGCGCACGAGGTTGTCGAGCATGCCGTTGAGCGGGATCAGCACCTGCAATTCGCGACGCGCCAGTTGCGCCAGGTATTCGCCGCCCGGCGCATGCTCGACTGCACCGAGCAACTGGAGGAGAAAGGTTTGCTGCTGGCGCCCCAGCGGCAGTTCCGCATGGAGCATCGCCTTCAGCTCCAGGCGGTCCGCCTCCAACCCTTGCAGCGGCTGGGCAAAGCGCTGCAGCAGGCGCTCGCCGAGAGCGCCGTTCTCCAACCCGGCCAGGCGGCGTCCGGCCGCCGGCGGCTCGCCGCCGAGGGCCTGCTCGAAAGCCAGCACCTGATCGACAGCCGGCAGGTTCGCCGCCTTTGGACTGGCCGACGGATAGACGGCGAATCCCGGCGGCGTGTCGATGCGGCTCATGTCCGCACCTGGGCGCGCATGCCGGCGGCGAAGTCGGCCAGGGCAGGATCGCTGCTTCCGCCCAGCCCGGCCAGCCTGCGGTCC